>DRHD01000034.1 GCA_011049795.1 Porticoccus sp. | reverse complement strand
AGATGTGTATAAGAGACAGAATCCCCACAACATCAAATATGGCAGGTTGCTAGACCACCTGATCTGTAATTAGTTCGCGTTCTTAATTAACTAAAATGACGCCAGTATTTATTTTTGTCCCGCTATACTATCATGCCACCCACGGATTTTGAGGTATCAGGGCCGCAAATGAATAAATCCTATAACCATGATGTTCTTGTCATTGGAACTGGTGCTGCGGGAATGACAGTAGCCCTGCAACTGGCCGACAAGCACCGGATTGCCCTACTCAGCAAGAGCTCAATCAAGTCAGGTTCAACTTGGTTTGCCCAAGGGGGCATCGCCGCTGTTTTCGATAATGAAGATTCAACGGACGCTCACTTTCAAGATACCCTAGCTGCTGGCGCCGGTCTTTGCCATGAAGATGCTGTTAAATATACGGTTGAAAATGGCCCGGACGCTATTCGCTGGCTGATAGAGCAAGGCGTCCAATTCACTCAAAATCATAACAACGATGAGTATCACTTAACTCAGGAAGGCGGGCACAGTCACCGCAGAATACTGCACACAGCCGACGCAACGGGCAAAGAGGTGTCCACCTCACTATCTGACAGGGTGGCGGAAAGCAGTAACATTGAATTATTTGAGCATCATGTCATTGTCGATCTGATCACCCAGGCTGACAAAAACTCCAGCCGAATTCGATGTACTGGAGCCTACGTCCTTGATACCCAGAGTGACCGTGTCTGTGTTTTCCAAGCTAAAGTTGTAATACTGGGAACCGGCGGTGCCAGCAAAGCTTATCTCTATACAAGCAATCCGGATGGGGCTACTGGCGATGGCATCGCTGTCGCGTGGCGCCGTGGTTGTCGGGTGGCCAACATGGAATTCAATCAATTCCACCCCACCTGTCTCTATCACCCCAATGCCAAGGCTTTTTTAATGACCGAAGCACTCCGGGGTGAAGGGGCCTACTTAAGATTGCCTGACGGTGAGCGCTTCATGACGAAGTTCCACCCAAAAGCCGAACTCGCACCTCGGGACATAGTCGCCCGTGCCATTGACCATGAAATGAAACGGTTGGGGAGTGACTGTGTCTATTTAGACATTAGCCATAAGCCGGCTGAATTTATTGAAAGCCACTTCCCCACCGTTAAAGCCCAATGCTTAGCTTACGGTATCGATATCACCAAAGAACCCATCCCTGTAGTGCCAGCCGCTCACTACACCTGCGGCGGCATCATGGTTAATAAGATGGGACAAACTGATCTCTGGAACCTATACGCTATAGGAGAAACAGCATTTACAGGCTTACATGGCGCGAATCGTATGGCCAGCAACTCCTTAGTGGAATGTGTTGTTTATGGGCGCTCCGCAGCAGCAGCCATCGATCAGACGATTGACACTATTTCTGAGCCAGAGTCAGCCAGACCCTGGGATGAAAGCCGGGTTACTCATTCTGACGAAGACGTGGTGATATCACACAACTGGGATGAGTTGCGGCGGTTCATGTGGGACTATGTAGGCATTGTTCGCACTCAAAAACGACTGGAACGGGCTAAACACCGCGCCGAATTATTACAAAAAGAAATCCAGGATTATTACAGTAATTATAAAATTAGCCGGGACCTGTTAGAACTTCGCAACCTAGTACTGGTAGCAGAACTCATTATTCGGTGTGCCAAGCAACGCAAAGAAAGCCGAGGCCTGCACTACACACTTGATTACCCCAACACCTCACCCATTGCCAAAGACACTATCATGGTCCCCATCAACTATGCGGGGCAAAATATTGTCGTCAGTAAAGACTAGTGAGAGTTTGCAGGTGTAGCCAATAGCAGTACCTGTCGAAGCTGCCTTAACTGCTCGGTACTAACAGCATCAGGAAACAATGAAAGTGTCACCTTTCCGTGTTTACCCAACCGAAAACCTAAGATAACCAATAGACCGAAATGATAAAACCAGCGAAGACTGGCTTCCTGTACACCCTTCTCACCTTTTAAAACCCAGCATCCTTTATCACAGATTACTGTTTGCCAGGCTGGGTTACGCCACCGCCGAAAAGAGACGTAAAAGCCTACTAAAATGATAACCAACAAGGGGGCAACGAATAAAATGGGCAGCCCTAGTGATAAGAGTGCTGCCGAGGCAAAACAATGGATGACAATTATCCAGAGTAAAAGAAACCTTGATCGTTGAAGATTAACCTCAACGGGTTTGTGATCGAGTGTCACGAATGATCTGCACTATCCTTTGCAAGTCGGAATCTTCGGGGTCTTCTCGTCGAAGAAACCAACCAAATATATCCTGGTCCTCTGAATCGAGAAGACGCCAGTAACGCTCTTTGTCTTCCTGTTCCAGCGTTGGGTAAATTTTCTCAAGAAAAGGTAGCAATACCAGATCCAATTCAAGCATACCCCGTCGGCTCGCCCAAAAAAGTCGGTTCCTATCCATCTACGCTACCTATCTTCTCATGCTAAAAAGGACGGCCATTATAGTGGAACTGCCCCAGTTTACCCACTAAGATATCTGGCTTCTCTACACTGGACTAAATATGAACAGCTGGCATTCTTTTTTGCACCAACAGGGTGCTTCTATTGTTGAGCAAAGCACCATTTCTTTTGGCGAAAAACCCGGTGACTATCCGGGTCTGGAAAGCAAAACAACTATCACTCCACTGATCCATCTTGGCCTGCTGTCTGTTAAGGGAGCGGACTCTGCTCGCTTCCTGCAAGGACAGGTAACATGTGATGTTCAGCAACTTAGTCTGGGCCATAGCCTGATTGGAGCCCGCTGCAATCTCAAGGGAAGAGCACTGGCCGACTTCCTGTTATGCCAACCCAGTGAAGATCAGTTATTGCTGGTAATGAATCACCGGCTAGTCCAGCAAAATATTGATGAACTATCCAAATATTCAGCCTTCTTCAAAACCCAGTTGCTTGATGCTAGCAAGGACTATCAACTTATCGGTATCTGTGGAGAAGAGGCTGAAACACTTGCCAACAATATTCCAGCCAGCTACCACTATCCATTGAGGGATGGCCGTCAGTTGTTAATCGTACCCACTGAAGATGCCCCATCTGTCTGGAAAGAGCTCTCCGCCAGTGCCATACCCACAGGCAATGAATTTTGGCATTTACAAGATATTCGAGCAGGGCTTGGCCATGTGCAAACTGAAACTGTCGCTATGTTTATCCCTCAAATGCTCAACCTACAGGCTATTGAAGGCATCAGCTTCAAAAAGGGGTGTTACACGGGGCAGGAAGTCGTTGCCAGAATGAAATACCTTGGCAAACTAAAACGTAGAATGTATCGGATGACTACAGATTCACCACTATTACCGGCACCTGGAACACCCTGTTATTTACCAACCCAGAAACAAAGTATCGGCAATATCGTTCAAGCAGCCAATGTCGATAACAACCATCAGGAATTACTGGTGGTGCTGACAGATGAAGCCTCAAAGTCAGACACATTAATCATAGGTGAGGCACCAGCACAGGCTGTTAAGCAACAAATTCTACCTTATGATATAGACTAACAAATCTTTGTATATCAACATATTATTGATTATTTATAAAGCAAACTATAAAGAGTAATATCGAGTAAAAATAGACGTCATAGGGTTGAAGGTGAACTGACACAATGACTGTTACACTGTACGTAATCCGCACCAGATATCGACAAGAATGCTAAATGTTTGAATGGCTCACTGAACACCAAACACTACTCACTTGGCTCAGTGTCATTTCATTGATTACCTTTGTTGGCAGCTTAGTTGCTTTACCCTGGCTGGTATCAATGATTCCTGAAGATTATTTTCTACATAGCCGCCGCTACCCCGCCCAGATGAAGCAACAGCACCCCGTCATCCGACTATGCCTATTATTTGGGAAAAATCTACTTGGCTTACTATTACTTTTGGGTGGGTTACTTATGCTGTTTCTCCCCGGGCAAGGGCTTTTGACCATTGCCGTTGGGCTATTGTTGCTCGATTATCCTGGGAAATATAATCTTGAGCGGCGAATCGTCGCTAAAAAATCTGTTCTGCAGGGGCTTAACTGGCTGAGAGGTAAAGCTAATCACCCGCCCCTCAAAGTTGATCCTCGCTAGTTACTTCCCTTAATTGTGCCTCCACCACCTCTAAGGACGGTAACTGCCAGTCAATGGGCTCCGCTCCTTGCTGTTGAAGGAATTTATTAGCTTGAGAGAAATGCCTACAACCTAAAAACCCCCGGTAGGCAGAAAGTGGTGAGGGGTGTGGGGCCTTTAATACCAAGTGTTTGCCCGTATCAATAAAAGCGCCTTTCTTCTGGGCATAGCTGCCCCACAACATAAACACCAAACCTTCGCGCTGCTCATTCAACGCTTGTACTGCACGGTCTGTAAACTGTTCCCAACCTTGCCCCTGATGAGCACCAGCATTCCCCTGCTCCACCGTCAAAGTAGCATTAAGTAGCAATACACCCTGCCTGGACCAATGGGTCAGGCAGCCATGACCCGGTGGCTGTATTCCCATATCACTCTGCAGCTCCTTGTACATATTCCGTAATGAAGGGGGGATTGCAACACCAGGGAGTACAGAGAAACAAAGCCCGTGAGCCTGCTTTGGACCGTGATAAGGGTCCTGCCCAAAAATAACCACTTTCACATGATCAAATGGCGTTTCATTAAATGCTGAAAACCAGTTTGAACCAGCAGGATAAATGACCTTACCTCCGTCCTTTTCCTGACTCAAAAACTGTTTTAACTGCATCATGTAAGGCTGTTCAAATTCACCACCGATCACCCCTAACCAAGAGGGATGAAGCTTGATCTTGTCATTATTAAATGCCACAGGGTATATCCAGCTACTATTAAAGAGTACGCAGCAATAAACCGGAATTTCTGCTCTAAATCAACTGGCATTGACTAAAATTCCGCGATCATGTGAAGGATATGAAGAAAAAAATTGGATTGGCACTTGGCGGCGGCGGCGCAAAAGGCATCAGTCACGTATTGACACTTGAAGCCTTGGAAGAAATGGATCTTCGGCCCTCTTTCGTAACGGGAACCAGTATAGGGGCATTGATTGGCGCCATGTATTGTGCCGGTATGTCTACCGCTGAAATGAAGGCTATTTTTCTTGAATTCAGCTTGCGAGAAGATGAATCACTTAAGCATATTGTCACTCGAAAACATATTTTTAAATGGCTGGACTTTATTGCACCTCAGTTTCGTGGCCGCGGACTATTGCGTGTGGAAAACTTGCTCACTTACTTGTTTGAATCTGTCCATGCCTCACGCTTTTCCCAACTGGATATACCACTAAGTGTCGTCGCATCAAATTTTTGGAGCCGCCAACAGGTCATACTGAAAACAGGGCCATTAATTCCCGCTATTAGAGCCAGTATGTCCCTACCCGGCCTATTTGAGCCGGTTAAAATTAAAAACCAGGTTTTAATTGATGGCGGTGCGGTCAACCCAGTACCTTTTGATATCTTGCCAAAGGATTGTGACCTGACCATCGCTGTTGATGTGATTGGTGAGCGGACAGTCTCCGAGAAAATCCCCTCATTATCTGAGGCGGTATTTAACACCTACCAGATCATGCAAAAGAGTATTATTCGGGAAAAACTGGAGCTCATGTCTCCTGATATTTACCTTGAACCAAATGTGGTCGACATACGCGTTCTTGAGTTCTATAAGGCCGCAGAGATTTTCAAACAAGCCACCTCTATCAAACGAAAGTTGAAACGAAAAATAAACCAGCAACTCCTTTCCATCACTCAATAACGGCCAATGAATTCTTCGATAGCTCGATTGGTTTCAAGCGGTTTTTCGATAGGCGTACCATGACCGGAGTTCTCAATCACAACCAATTCTGCATTTCGCATCGCACTGACAATGGCTTGCTTTATCGCTACGGGGGAATAGTCGTTATCACCCGTCAACATCAATGTAGGCGTTTCAATAGCTGACAGATGGTCTAAAACACCCCAACCCCAAAGTGATTTAAGGTTTTTCAAATAGACCTGCTTGGGGTTACTGGCAATTTGCGCTGCAAAGGTATCAATCAATTGCTCATGGCCCTCACCTGGAAACATACTTTCTGCGACCTTTTTCCCAAAGGCTTTCATTCCAAGCAAGTGAATCAGTAACAACCTCGACCACAACATTTTCTTGGCCGAAAAAGTATCGTTGGGTAACGCTGGGCCAGAATTAACTATGGTCATCGTACGTAGCCGGTGTGGCGAGTCAGCAGCAAGCTGAAAAGCGACCATGCCTCCCATAGAAAGCCCTACTATATGAGTTGACTCGATCTCCAGGCTATCCATTAATCCGATGACGTCAGCGGCATGAATGGGGATGTTGTAGTCAGTATCTGGGGCAGCAGACTCGCCATGCCCCCTGAAATCTGGAGCGATTGTCCTAAATTGTTTGCTGAAATATTCAATCTGAGGACGCCAATCCGCCCTACATACCCCCAAGCCGTGCAGGAACAATAAGGGTTCACCCTGCCCCTCATCTGTATATGAAATGGCTACATCATTGATAATTGTTGTTGGCATGAGCTACTCCTTCAGAGCAATTCTACTCGATCTGAAAAGGAAATATTGATGGGATCACAGGAGGTTAAATCACCAAATTAGCTAGGCAACCTTGCTTTCAGTTGATCGTGAAGTGCCACTACACGACCAATAATGAGAAGGCTGGGTGGTTGCATGTCTTCATCCTGTACTTTTTGTACCACATGGGTCAAATCACTAATCAGTAGACGCTGCTCAGCCTGTGTAGCTTTATGAATCACGGCAACGGGTGTATCCCCAGGTAAACCGTGGGCAATTAACTCCCGCGAGATCACTTTTAAACCGCCCAATCCCATATAAATCACCAAGGTCTGGTTTTCCCGCGCTAATGATGGCCAATCTAAATCTACAGCGTCATTCTTAAGGTGCCCCGTGGCAAATGTCACTGACTGAGCATAATCACGGTGGGTCAAGGGAATACCACAGTAGGTGGAAGCACCAGATGCAGCGGTAATACCCGGCACCACTTGAAATGGAACACCCTCAGCAAACAGTTGTTCAGCCTCTTCTCCACCACGACCAAAAATATAGGGGTCTCCACCTTTCAAACGCAATACCCGTTTTCCCTCTTTTGCCAGTTTATAGAGCAGTTCATTAATCTGACTCTGGGGTACACAGTGGTTGCTAGCCTCTTTACCAACGTAAAGTCGATCCGCATCACGCCGAACTAGATTCAAAATTTCTTTTGAGACGAGTCGATCATAAATAACAATGTCAGCTTTTTGCATCAGCCGAAGAGCACGAAAACTAAGCAAGTCTGGGTCACCTGGACCCGCCCCGACCAAATAGACCTCACCCTTTTGTGCCGAACAACCCTGATCAATACGCACTTCAAGCTGCTGTTCAGCTTCGGCTTGATTCCCACTAAAAACCTGCTCAGCAACCTCACCTTCAAAAATTTCTTCCCAAAAGGCCTTTCTAGCGGGGCCCTTTGGCAAGGCCGTCTTCACCCGCTCTCTGTATTTGGCAGCCAATCCAGCCAACGCACCAAAACGGTGAGGAATAAGCGCTTCGATTTTTCCCCGCAGCAAACGAGCGAGTACCGGTGCAGCTCCACCAGTACCGATTGCAATAGTTACAGGGGAGCGATCAATTATTGCTGGCATAATAAATGTGCAAAGGCTGGGGTTATCAACCACATTTACAAAGATATGTCGCTCAGCTGCATCATGGGAAACCGCTTCATTAAGTGCCTGATCGTCCGTGGCCGCGATGACTAAGTCCATACCGTCCATCAAGCTGCTGTTATAATCGTCCTCGATTAGGTTTAGTGATATCTGGCTATCGTTTTTAATTAATTCACGAATCGACTCATTAATTGATGGTGCCACCAGCGTTACCTGTGCGCCGGCCTCTATCAAAAGTGATAGCTTTCGTTCTGCGACATTCCCCCCGCCAACTATCAAGCAGTGTTTATCCGATAGTTTTGTAAATATGGGCAAGTAGTCCATGGAGCAGATTCTCAGATTTCAATTTGGTAAATTCTAACTTCTAATCACCCCAAATAGTTGATTTATCGCAACGTTCTAATGGGTGCCCCAATAAACAGATACAGTACCCGCCCAGCCACATCAATCATAATTGTTGGCTTTTGAGTAGCGTCAATACGACGTTAGCCTGCCATACTGGTATGGCAGGCAGCGAATATCAACACGAGTGTCTAAGGGGAGGGACACACTGTGTGATACCTTAGCCTACGGCTCTCAACCCATAAGGATCTACTTATGCTGAATATCACCGACATGAAAAAGGAGCAAAAAAAAACTCCCATTTTCAGACTGGCCTTCCGTCCATTTTTTCTGTTTGGCAGCCTATTTTCTGTCATAGCGCTATTGTTATGGGCAACATTTTTAAACAGTTCAGCACTCCCCTGGCAACCCCACGGCAGCTGGATCTGGTGGCATGGGCATGAAATGTTATTTGGCTTTAGTACGGCTATTATAGTTGGATTCCTACTCACAGCCATTCAAAACTGGAGTGGCATGCCTGGTCTATCTGGATGGCCTCTTGCTGGGTTATTTGGCCTTTGGGTTCTAGGTCGGCTATTGATGTTATTTCCAATAGTCCCCTCAAGCCTCATTGCTATTGTCGATACATTGTTTCTACCGTTGGCCGCTTATGTACTAGCGCGACCCGTTGTGGCTGCCAAGCTATGGCGCAACCTAATGTTCATCCCACTACTCCTGCTACTGACCTGGACCAATGGCCATAGTCATTATCGGTTGATCAGCGGAGATTTACTGTCTTTGCCTGATACCCAAGCAACCATTCTGATCATCACCCTAATTATTGTCATTATGGGTGGCAGAGTGATCCCCTTCTTCACCGCCAATGCCAATCGCACCCAAAAAACCCAGCCCCTTATGTTCTTGGAGTTACTCTCTATTGTCCCACTGGGTGTCATAACGATCTACAGCCTAATTACCGGTAATCTATCCTCAGAACCTGTCATTGGTATTCTCTTTTTAGTTGCCGCATTGGCAAACCTTTTCAGGATGGGGCGCTGGCAAAGTAAACTTACTCTGGGCACCCCATTACTTTGGTCTCTACATCTATCCTATTTATTGATTGTTATCAGCTTGGCGTTACTGGGCGCTTTTCACTTTGGTCTGGCCATATCCTTAAGCACAGCCCTTCATGGACTGACTATCGGGGGTATCGGTCTGATGATTTTGGCCATGATTAGTCGAGTCTCCCTGGGGCACACGGGCAGGATGTTACAAGTAGGTGCCTGGATTACTCTGGGTTATGGCGTTCTTGCTCTATCCGCAATCCTGAGAGTGATCGCCCCCCTATTTTCAGGCCACTCACCCCTGTTGTATTTAATTAGTATCAGTTGCTGGGTGCTTGGGTATATGGCCTTTGTGATCGTTTATTGGCCGGTGCTGACTCAACCACGAATAGATGGCCGACCGGGATAACACAGACACATCAAGAAATGAGGTAACGGCCCCCACCTCAACCAGGGTTGTATTAACCTCGACTGAACCTGTTACTGGCAAGGATCACCTGCTTTGACAAAGGCATTGAGACAGAGGGATAGAGGTGTTTCAGCTGATATATCGGATTGACCCCTTGCTAGTTATTTGATTTTGTTGATTGGTACGCCAAGTTCTCTACAATACCGGCAAAAAACCGCTCTCAGCCTTATTTACCCATCCTTCTCCAATCTGCTCTGAGAGCAAGTGGCATACTGTTATCACTGCCCATTATGGTAGTCATGGCACACAACCTGATAACGGCACTACTCTTGATGGCTGTCATGGCCCTTAACTATCAACTCATTCAGGCTAAGTAATATGCACAACACTTCTCATCAATATGATGGACACACCTATAACCGCCAAATTGCTTTGTGGTTGATACTCTGTGCGGGTGTTATTTTTTCCATGATTCTATTGGGTGGCGTTACTCGCTTAACTCACTCAGGGCTATCCATGGTGGAGTGGAAACCATTGATGGGAATCATTCCTCCGCTCACGGATATGGAATGGCAGGCAACCTTCGAAAAATATCAACAATTCCCCGAGTACCAGAAGGTCAACCATGGCATGAGCGTCGGTGAATTTAAGTCGATCTTTATGTTCGAATATCTACACCGGGTTCTTGGGCGTTTAATCGGTGTCATATTCCTACTGCCTTTCCTGTTTTTCTACTTCACCAAACGCATTCAATCTGGTTTAACGCCCAAGTTAATGGTGATGTTTGTACTGGGTGGCCTACAGGGGCTACTTGGCTGGTATATGGTAAAAAGTGGCCTGGTAGATAACCCCAGAGTTAGCCAATACAGGCTTACTGCTCACCTTGGCGCAGCTGTCGTTATTTACGGCTATATTCTCTGGGTTGCCTTTGGCTTACTCTCAGTCAACTCACCACCCTTAGCCTATAAAAGAGGCCTCAAACGCGCTGCCTATACACTGAGTGGACTCTTATTTTTGATGATTCTCTCTGGTGGTTTAGTCGCGGGTACTCGAGCCGGTTTCGCCTACCCAACATTCCCACTGATGGGAGACTCTTTTATACCACCAGGGCTATTCAATACAGATCCAGCTTGGCTGGCTATTTTTGAAGATATTACAACCATTCAGTTTAATCACCGTATATTTGCCTACGTCTTGTTTGTTTTAATTATGGGTTTTTCGTTCAGAACTCTACAACCTGGCATTCCCGGTAAACTGCGCACTGGGACCTACTGTCTCATCACGCTATTACTGGTCCAGGTGACACTCGGCATTTCAACATTACTGTTGCATGTGCCTGTCACTCTAGCCGCCGCCCACCAAGGGGGGGCCATCGCACTATTTACAGCATCACTGTTTGTCAGCCACTGCCTGAGTAATGGCTCAAAAGTCACTACCAAGGGGCAATCCCAGTGATAAAAAAACCAGATAGACCCTCAACTAAGATTTAAAGGGATGGAATTTGATTGCGATCATGCATTTTTTTCGGCCTATCCATTCTCCTTCTGCTAAAATGAGCGCCTGATTAACCAGCTTTCAGGTTTTCATTTCAAAATTATTTTATCTCATGGTTGGAGTGTTTTTATGAAGAAACTAATTGGGACGACAGTGAAAGTAGTGATGGCAGTAGCGCTAGTTACACTAGGCAGTCAGACGATGGCAGCAGGTGATGCTGCGGCAGGTAAAGCTAAATCTGTCACCTGTGCAGGGTGTCACGGTGCCAGCGGCATCAGTAGTAATGATTTGTGGCCAAACCTAGCTGGCCAAAAAGCCGGTTACCTCACAAAGCAAATTAAGGCTTTCCGTGATGGGCAACGTAATGACCCAGTGATGTCCTCCATGGCGAAGGCATTATCTGACCAAGATGCTGAAAACCTGGGCGCATACTACGCTGACATGAAATAAGAAATAAAACGTAGCTAATTTCCAAAAAAACCTGTTATACCCACGTCCGTTAGGATTTACGGATAGCAGGTTTTTTATGGCCAGAAACAACGAAATAAAAGTGCCGGGCTTCTTGATTGACGAAGAATAATTAATCGACAAATAACCTGGCATTTCTGAACAGCCGCATCCAGGCACCATCTTCCTGCCAATCATCAGGATGCCAGGAATTGGTGACAGCACGGAATACCCGCTCAGGGTGAGGCATCATAATCGTTGCACGTCCATCTGTACTGGCAACACCCGTAATCCCCATAGGCGAGCCATTAGGATTAGCCGGATACACTTCAGTGGTGTCATGGAAATTATCCAGATAACGAAGAGATACCCCTCTTGAGGCACTAAACGCCTGGGCATCACTATCACTGACGAACTCAGCCCTACCCTCACCGTGAGCTACGGCAACCGGCATATGTGACCCGACCATCCCATTCAAGAGTACCGAAGGGCTTGGCTCAACACGAACAAGGGAGAAACGTGCTTCAAACTGTTCAGATAAATTCCGCACAAAACGTGGCCAGTGTTCGGCACCTGGGATCAAAGGTTTTAGGTTAGATAGCATTTGGCAACCATTACAAACCCCAAGTGTAAAAGAGTCATTACGGTGAAAAAACTGCTGGAATTGCTCACGGACCCTGGCATTAAACAAAATAGTCTTAGCCCAGCCCTCTCCGGCACCCAGCACATCCCCATAGGAAAAGCCGCCACAGGCCACAAGCCCTTTAACATCATCCAAACCTATACGGCCACTGAGAATGTCACTCATATGAACATCGACTGAGTCAAAACCCGCGCGATCAAATGCTGCCGCCATCTCAACTTGGCCATTAACCCCTTGTTCACGGAGAATCGCAATGCGTGGGCGAATACCTCGAACAATATAAGGTGCTGCAATATTGTCATTTATATCAAAAGTCAGGCCGACACTCAGGCCTGGGTCTTCAAGAAAAAGCCCATCAAATTCCTGTCGTGCACATTGAGTATTATCTCGCTGGGCTTGAATTTGGTAACTGGTTTCACTCCATCGACGCAATAATTCAACACAGCTGTGACTATAGAGACGAGCGCCATCTTGATGGATTTCTATACTTTCAGAATTATTGAGTGTCGCTACTGGGCTAACAGGGATACCAACGGCAGAAAACCGGGTTTTAATCCCATCAGCTTTATCTGTTGCCACTTGGATAACTGCACCCAATTCTTCATTAAAAAGTAGCGATAGTGCATCGCCAGGCTGCTCGTCCAGGCTAATATCAAGCCCCACATGCCCAGCAAAGGACATTTCCACTAAAGTGGTGAACAAGCCACCATCAGAGCGATCATGGTAGGCAATAATCTCGCCAGCAATATTAGCTGACTGAATAATATCGAAAAATGCTTTTAGCTTATCCGCACTAACCACATCAGGGGTTACATCGCCCATCTGGTTATAGACTTGAGCCAAAATAGAACCGCCAAGTCGGTTCTGATTGTCGCCAAGATCAATATAGAGAAGTACAGTATTACCCTTATCTGTTCGTAGCTGTGGTGTCAGTGTTTTTCGTACATCCTGAACGGGTGAAAAAGCTGTAATAACCAGGGACAACGGTGATGTGACAGCTTTATCCTCACCATCTTTTTCCCAGGCTGTACGCATAGACATCGAGTCCTTACCCACAGGAATGGTAATCCCCAGTTGAGGACACAGTTCCATACCCACCGCTTCCACCGTTCGAAAAAGCTTTTCATCTTCACCCGGATGACCCGCAGCACACATCCAATTGGCTGAGAGTTTAATGTCTGACAGCTGCCCAATGCTGCTCGCAGCAATATTGGTTATTGCCTCACCAATGGCCATTCGCCCGGATGCAGGGCCATCCAAAAGGGCAAGTGGCGTGCGCTCACCCATGGCCATCGATTCACCAGCGTAACTATCATAACCAACGGTAGTCACCGCACAATCAGCAACGGGCACTTGCCAGGGACCCACCATCTGATCCCTCACAACTGTTCCAGTAATACTGCGGTCACCAATGGTGATAAGAAAGCTTTTGCTACTCACTGACGGGTGCTGTATGACCCGCCCAATCGCCTCATCTAAGACAATACCAGACCAGTCAAATGCCTGAGTCTTGGGGCGGTATGCCTCCGCTTCACGATGCATTTTAGGTGGCTTGCCAAAAAGTACTGACATCGGCAAATCTACCGGCTTGGCATCAAAGTATCGGTCATTGAGCAACAGATGTTTCTCAGCAATAGACTCACCCACAACAGCATAGGGACAACGTTCACGCTCACAAATAGCCTCAAACCGAGCTAAATCTTCGGGCTTTACCGCCATCACATAACGCTCTTGAGCTTCGTTACACCAAATGGCTAAGGGAGACATTCCTGGCTCATCATTGGGCACTTGTCGCAATTCAAAGCGCGCACCACAACCGCCATCCTTAGCCAACTCAGGAAAGGCATTGGATAACCCGCCCGCACCTACATCATGAATGAACGCAAGAGGGTTCTCGTCCCCCAGCTGCCAACACTGATCTATCACTTCTTGAGAACGACGCTCCATTTCCGGGTTTTGCCGTTGTACTGAAGCAAAATCAAGATCTTCCGCACTGGATCCAGAGGCCATCGAGGATGCCGCGCCGCCGCCCAAACCAATCAACATCGCAGGACCGCCCAGTACAATCAGGTGACAACCCGGGTCAAACTCCTGTTGTTCAATATGCTCTTCACGAATATTGCCGTAACCGCCAGCAATCATAATGGGCTTGTGATAACCCCGTCGTTCACCATCGAAATCCTGCTCAAAGGTTCGAAAGTAACCACAGAGATTGGGGCGACCAAATTCATTATTAAATGCCGCACCACCCACGGGCGCTTCGACCATAATATCCAATGCCGTCACAATCCGATCCGGCTTGCCATAATTCTGTTCCCAGGGCTGAGCCAGTTCCGGGAGATTCAAATTCGAGACAGAAAAGCCGGTCAAACCCACTTTTGGCTTAGACCCTCTACCGACAGCGCCCTCATCACGAATTTCACCGCCAGAGCCTGTACCTGCGCCTGAAAATGGGGCTATAGCTGTTGGGTGGTTGTGGGTTTCCACCTTCATCAGTATGTGTATTGGTTCTTGGGTGTAACCGTAGACTTTATTCTCTGGGTCAGGAAAAAAACGGCCAGCCTCACTACCTGTAATCACAGACGCATTATCATCATAAGCAGACAGTACATTTTCTCCCCCCTGCTCATGGGTATTTCTAATCATCCCAAACAGCGATATATCCTGATCTTTACCATCGAGTGTCCAAGAAGCGTTAAAGATTTTGTGGCGACAGTGCTCGGAATTCGCCTGAGCAAACATCATCAACTCAACATCGGTTGGGTTCCGACCAAGTTCGGTGAAACTGGCCAGCAAATAATCAATCTCGTCATCAGCCAGCGCCAACCCCAGCGTGATATTAGCTTGCTCCAGTGCTGACCTACCCTTTTTAAGTGTATCTATATGGGTCATCGGCTCAGGTTCATGGTGCGAAAATAATTTTTCAGCATCAGAAATATCAGTAAATACCGCTTCCACCATCCGGTCATACAACAGCGCTTCGACCTGCTGGTGGTGCTCCTTTATGATAGTGCCTTGTATGTAATAAGCGATGCCTCGCTCCAAACGAAGTATCGATACCAAGCCTGCATTGTGGGCAATATCAGTGGCCTTGCTTGACCAAGGAGAAATAGTCCCAGGACGAGGCACCACCAGAAGCATCTCACCCTCTGGATCTTCATTATCGGCCTGTGGTCCATTAGTAGGAGACCCATTGGTATGAGGCCCATAACTCAGCAACGCCTTAAGTGTCGTTGACTCCACATCGGACAAATCACCCTCTGCTTCCACAAAGTGCACAAATTCAGCGTAAACCCCCTCTATACCTGGCTCGACAACTTTCAGGGACGAGAAGAGTTTTTGTTTTCTAAACTCAGAAAGCGCCGGGGCACCACGAAAAATCAGCATCTTGAAATAGCTCTCTTCAGGCAGGGTTTAAGGCCAGTTATTGTACTGGAATTGATCGCAACGCGTCATGGTCTGAAGAGGCTCATTTAATCACTGATCAACTGTAATATCAGACAAGTCAGAAAATGGTTGAACCCCCTTACATCTGTCTCTAATCTAGACATCCTGAATAAGCCTATTTATTTCTTTGGAAAGACAACTGGCGCAAGCAACAAAAATCGTCAGAATTGTTTTTAGTGGTTCCCAGAAGGTGGCTTTTTGATTGGAAAATCGTATGCGTGGATTTTATTTTCATTTTAAAAAAACGACGAAGCGCATCGCCCTGTGTATATTGCTTTTTGTCGTTGCCCTAACCCTATCTACCAGCCGCGCACCAACCACACTCGAAGAAGTTCTCAGCAGCAATGAACTACGCATTCTGACCCTAATGGGCTCCACAACTTACTTTAAAAATGCCAAAGGTGAGGATGGTTTTGAGTACCTTTTAGCCAAAGCATTCGCCAACTCACTCGGTGTTAAGCTGAAAGTAACACCGATGACATCACTCAGTGGCGTCCTTTTGGCCGTGGGTGGACCATTAGGTCATCTTGCTGCTGCTGGCCTTACAGTGACCCCTGAACGACAGGAAAGAATGCATTTTAGCCACCCCTACTATCACGTCACACAAACACTCATCTATCGAAATGGCTCCAAACGCCCTAAAACTGTAGAAGATCTCTACGAAGGTCAGCTACTCGTGATTCAAAATAGCTCCCACAGTGAACGACTCTCCGAATTAAAACTTGAATACCCTGACCTTCAATGGCAGGCAATGGAAGGCGTAGAAATGCTTGACCTCATGGCGATGGTACATTCAGGTGAAGCTGACTATGCAGTTGTCGATTCAACATCCTACCTCGTGGACCGAAGTATCTACCCCAAGGCTCGCGCAGCATTTGATATCTCAGAACCACAGCCTGTGGCCTGGGCATTTTTCTTTCATGGTGATGAGTCATTAATTGATGCCGCGAATGCATTTTTAAAAGACTTTGAAAAAAGTGGGCAACTGGAGGCGCTAAAAAAACAGTCTCTAGATCAAACCAGTGGTTTCAATTTAGCGGGCTCACAACTTTTTCTCCATCGAATCAATTCTCGATTGCCTAAATATGAAAAAATGCTTAAAGACATTGCCAAAGAATACGCTATTGACTGGCACCTATTGGCAGCCATCGCCTATCAAGAGTCACACTGGAATGCCAAAGCTACCTCACCCACCGGGGTGAGAGGGCTGATGATGCTGACATTACCCACCGCTAAAGAAATGGGTGTATCCAATCGCGTCGACCCCAAGCAAAGCTTGGAAGGCGGTGCCAAGTACTTCCTGAAAACAAAATCACGTCTGCCTGCAAGTATCACTGGCGTAGATCGCACATTACTGGCTATGGCCGCCTACAACGTGGGTATGGGACATCTAGAAGATGCAAGGGTATTAACGGATAGAGATAAAAGGAATCCCAATGTGTGGGAGGAAGTAAAAAAGTCCCTCCCTTTATTACAACAGAAAAAATATTTCTCCACTGTGCGCCATGGCTACGCCAGAGGCCAGGAACCTGTTGACTACGTGAAGAATATCCTTCATTACCACGCGATTTTAAAATGGCATTCACTGGATGCCCAGCGGCGCCTTGAACGAGAACATAACCTGGAGCTACCTAACTCCAGTGACTGGAACCCCAATTCACTTCTCTCACTGTAGTTCTTCCTGTAGTTCTTACGGTAGCGCTGAAATCTTCTTGTCTTTAATGGCTTAACTTTAATGGCTTAAGACTTAAAATTCATTAGCGCTTTTTACGAAAAAAATCACTGATCAACTGACTGCACTCTTCAGCTAAAACCCCACCCACCACTTCAACTTTATGGTTGTAGTGAGTCATGTCAGTTAATCGTAATTGACTTTCCACTGCACCAGCTCTTGGCTCTGTGGCACCGTAGACTATTCGACCCACCCTCGCGTGAAGTATTGCGCCAACACACATGGTGCAAGGTTCAATGGTGACGTAGAGTGTTGTCTCAGGCAGCCGATAGTTTTCTAGTCGGGAGGCGGCATCGCGTAATGCCATAACTTCTGCGTGCGCCGTGGGGTCACAGGTACTAATAGGCCGATTCCACCCTTCACCAATTGCAACACCATCTTTAACCAATACAGCGCCTACAGGAACCTCATCAGCGGCTCCAGCCTGCTCCGCCAGAAGTAATGCCCTGGTCATCCATTCCCTATCTATAGGGGTATAACCTTTTCCTTTCATCTTGGAGAAGCTCGTTCATTACTGGGGAAGGGATGTTTTATGCGAGAAATAGCTTAAGGCTCATGAAAATACTTAATCAGTAAATTCTCAAGCCTATTGAATCTTATCCATTTCTTCACGCTGCTGGTCAGCTGTCTCTTGGAGAAAACCTTCGATAGCCTGCACCTTATCAACTTCCCGTTGGTAGATAACTTCAGGGCGATCATCGTTATTTGGCGCTTTCTTGCTATCGATAAACACAACATAAATGAGTCCAAGAACTGCTGCCGCTACCAACAAATATTTCATATTGTTCCCCCTCGAAAATGCGGCTCACATAAACACCCTTCAAAGTAAAACGTTAGCCAAGTAGGTCATCAGTCGCCTTCAAATCCTCATACTCAAAGGCCGAGGCCATGCGATCGATCTCAGTATACGCTAACCAAGTTGCTTCGGCTTTCTGACTAGCGCCCTTGTACACGGCCCCACCCTTGGTTGAGCGAATGTGGTGTTTTACAGGGCCTGTGTATAGCCTCGATAGAGATTCTTCGGTCGCTGGCGAAATTTGTGGATAGCTACTACAAAATACATGAGGTGGCTGCGGTCTAATTACCCTCACCCTCTTTCGGTTTTATCCATTTGGGGCCATAAATCAAACTTCAGCTAACTTCTGCTTCCTACCGTAAGCGGTATTTAACCCCATCAGGGAGTAATCCACGAACCATACGTATCATAAACCTTTATTTTTGGTTGACTTTTATTGTCATCCACAGTGGACAAATTACATCTGGTAAGATTCTGCTCTACAATACTTAGCAGTAAGTATAACTTCAGGAAAGTGAGGACATAGAACCAAGACACATCAAAAAGAAGGTTTTCGCAAGGCGACCCAACTCTAGCTTGTGGCAACCAATAGGCACGGATGATCAATACTGAAAATAGCTGTTGGGTTTAAACATAGCCATTTAACGCCTTCGTTTTACGACTAGGCAGTGTCAGGGTTTATTGAGTTGGGTTGTTAGTGCCTCTCATTACTAAGAGATATTACGTAAATTGAGTGAAGATAAGGACATTGTTTATGCTTTCAGCTCCACTACCCGATAACGAAGAAGAACGTCTCGAAGCGCTCTATGGATTTCACATACTCGATACTGTGGATGAGCAAGCCTATGATGACTTAACGTTCCTCGCGGCCCATATTTGTGATACGCCAATAGCATTGATTAGCCTAGTAGATCGAAATCGTCAGTTTATCAAGTCACATCATGGTTTGGATGTAACTGTGATGTCCCGTGAATTGGGCTTTTGCCCACATGCTATTCTCGATAATGATCTAACAATTATTGAAGATGCGACCAAAGATGAGCGGTTTCATGATAATCCGTTGGTTATCGGTGAACCCCACATTAAATTTTACGCCGGGGCGCCTTTAATTTTCTCTGCTGATATGAGAATTGGCACTTTATGTATTCTTGATACTATTGCCCGGACGATTAACCCCGATCAACAAAAGGCACTAGAGGCACTGGCACGACAGGTAGTATCTCAACTTGAACAAAGACAGGCAGTTCACGATTTAAATATTTCCAATAAACATCGGTCCGAGGTCCTCGTCAAATTAAAACGTTCCGAAGCACGTGAACGCGCCCGCAGTGGGACGCTGGAAAAACTTGCCAAGGGCTGTTTGCTTTCCGAGGTGCTGGAAAGTATCGTCTACAGCGTCGAAGATGAACTTGAAGACTCACCTTGCTCAATCCTCCTGCTGGATGACGAAAAAAAACATCTTCTCCATGGTGCAGCACCCAATTTACCGACGTTCTACAATGACGCTATACACAATATGGAAATCGGCCCGATAGCGGGTAGTTGCGGTACCGCCGCTTATACTGGCCAGCGTATTATTGTGGAAGATATCCAGAACCATCCCTACTGGGAATCCTTTAAAGCACTTGCTAGCAAAGCCGGACTAGCCGCTTGCTGGTCCGAGCCCATCCGCAGCAGTGAAGGCGAGCTACTTGGCACTTTCGCTATCTACCACACCACCCCACGGGTGCCAGGTGATGAGGGTATTTCCATCATCGAGCATGCATCCGAGCTGGCGGCTATAGCCATACAACGCAAGCGGGAAGAACAGGCATTACGGGCTGCCAAGCACTTGGCGGAAAACGCCAGCAGGGCTAAGTCACAGTTTCTTTCCAGCATGAGCCATGAACTGCGTACACCACTCAATGCCATCATTGGCTTTGGGCAGCTGCTTAAAATAAAAGGTAGTAATATTTCCAATGAAGAAGCTCAAGGCTATATCAAGGAGATCATGTGGGCAGGGTATCATTTACTGGATCTGATCAACGAGGTACTGGACTTGTCCAGAATAGAAGCCGGCCACCTCGATTTACAGATAGAATCTATCCCATTAAACCAGGTTCTCACAGAATGTTTGACTCAGGTCGATGCAAGCCTAGCCGACCAACACAACATCACCCTAGTTAATCATATCGACGACCCAGGTCTTACCATCTTGGCTGATTCACGACGAATTAGACAAATTTTTATCAACCTTCTCAGCAACGCCGTGAAATACAACAATGAAGGTGGATCTGTCGCCATCAAGACTGAACCGGCCGGTGAAGACCGATTACGCATCGTGATTACCGACACTGGTATAGGCATTGCAACAGCCGACATAGACAGGCTATTTGATCCGTTTGAACGTCTTTCCAGCAGATATGGACATATTGAAGGAACCGGTGTTGGCCTGACCGTTACCAAGAAATTGGTTGAAGCGATGGGTGGCAACATTGGTGTTAATAGCATAGTGGACCAGGGCTCCTCCTTCTGGGTGGAATTCCCATCAGCTGTAACCCTCGAAGAGAGTCGCACCCCGGTATAGAAAGTATTCTAGCGTGTTTATGCTGTGTCATCGACGGGGATCAATCGCTACCAGAAAGGCGTATCGATTAACTAAAAGCCCTACCCACAAGCTATTTGGAATATGGGTACAGCCTGTGCTGGATGTAGAATCACTCCCACTCTATCGTAGCGGGTGGTTTACTGGAAATATCATAGGCCACACGGGAAATACCGGGTATTTCATTAATGATTCTGTTAGATACTTTTTCCAGTAATTCATAGGGCAAATGAGCCCAACGAGCGGTCATAAAATCGATGGTTTCTACTGCTCTTAACGCAACCACATATTCGTAACGGCGGGCATCACCTACAACGCCTACAGATTTGACCGGCAGGAACACGACAAAGGCCTGACTGGTTTTGTGGTACCAACCTGAGTTATGTAATTCCTCGATAAAAATAGCATCGGCCTCACGTAGAATATTGGCATATTCTTTCTTTACTTCACCTAAAATTCTTACGCCTAGTCCTGGACCAGGAAATGGATGACGGTAAACCATGTCATAGGGTAGCCCCAACTCAAGGCCAACTTTCCGCACTTCATCTTTAAATAATTCACGTAGGGGTTCTACCAATCCCATGTTCATTTCTTCTGGCAACCCGCCCACGTTATGGTGAGACTTAATGACATGGGCCTTGCCCGTTTTTGCAGCGGCAGACTCAATCACATCGGGGTAGATAGTCCCCTGAGCCAACCATTTCACATCTTGTATCGCTGTCGCTTCCTTATCGAAGACATCAATAAATA
>DRHD01000033.1 GCA_011049795.1 Porticoccus sp. | reverse complement strand
ATTTTCGTTGGAGCCTCTTTGCCAAGGACTTTGTGGGTCACACAGGTACACTTGTATATCCGTCGCCAGTGTAAATTTTTGATGGTTGGTTATTTCTGATCCACGATCCCATGTTAGCGTTTTATATAAATCAGAAGGAAGCTTTCTGGCTTGCTTGATTAAAGCATCAATAACCGTATTCGATTTTTTATCCTTTAACTTTACCAGCACTACATAGCGTGAATGACGCTCAACTAACGTGGCGATAAAGGTCTTTTTACAGCCCTCAATCAAATCACCTTCCCAGTGCCCAGGCACAGCTCTATCTTCAACGCTGGCGGGCCTCTCACGGATTGATACAGCGTGAGGTATGGAGCCTAAACCACGGCCTTTTAGAGTTGAGGTCTTGGCTCTACGAATCGTTCTTTTAGAGCGAAGACACCGCTGAAGCTCTTTCTTAAGCACTCCACGAGTTTGAATGAACAGGCTTTTGTATATCGTTTCGTGAGACACGTGCTTGGATTCATCTACTGAGTATTTGATTTTAAGCCAACCTGCAATTTGCTGAGGTGACCACTTTTTCCTGAGCTTTGTTTCAATGGTTTTACAGAGAGCTGGCTGCCAATGCAGCTTGCAAAGCTTAGGGCGAAGAGCGTTGTTCCAAGCATTATGATCAGCGCTAGTTGCTCGATAATTATCATAGCCACCATTTCGGTTAATTTCTCGGCTGATCGTTGATGGGGCGCGAGACAAGCGTACGGCAATTTAACGAATGGAAAGGTTGGCCACGATACTGCGAGAGATCTCTTCCCGCTCCGAGAGCTTTAATGCGGCGGTAGAACGCTTTCTCTCTGGCGGTCTAAACCCTCCGGTCTCAGATAGTATGCGACCAATACTTGAATGCCCTGTGCTAAAAAGGCGTGCGATATCATGCTGCGAGGCACCATTTTTCCAGCGCCTCCATAGTAAACGTTTGTCTTCTTCTGAATAATACCGTCGTTTGCGATAAGTCATATCCAACACTCCAATCTTTTACTATAAAGATAGCGTGTTGCGCTAACCGATTGAATTCACAACCCATAACGGTCATTCAGCTCTGACTAGTTATCGATATAAATTTACGGTTTCATTTCATTTGCCAGTTCGGTTCATGTGCCGCACGACAGCCTTCTCCAGCTCCACCAAAATACAAACCGGTTGCTACGTGAATATTTACCTAAAGGCAGTGACCTATCGGTTCACTCACAATCAGAACTGAATAAGATAGCGAGAGAATT
This sequence comes from Porticoccus sp., assembly GCA_011049795.1. Next base: position 2,258 of record DRHD01000033.1, on the reverse strand, counting down.
AAATACGAGACCAAGAAAAACCTTGGGGTACATAACGCCAGCTGCTAAATTTAATGAGTGTGTTGCATCGATCGATTGAATTCACAGTCGGAAGCAGACAGCCACCATATCAACCTCACTCGATTTTCCAGCCACCACTTTAAACACAAACCACTCAAAGCAATATTGGTTACCGAAACTACCCCCCCTCCTTAGCCCCCTCAATAAACCCGCAAAAACGACGGTATCTTATATGGATACAGCCTCTCCACCCTTAATCAATCAACAAGAGGCAACAACCATGACAAGTACCCTTCGCATCATCAAAAAATCAACATCCCCAAAGCTGTCCCCTCGAGCCCAAAGCTCCCTCACCTACCACGTCGGCTATAACGACAAGTCAAAATCCTTCCACTTACGTATCACTGCCAATTCTGGTGGTGGCTTCTTCTCAAATGAATGGATCGCTCTGAATGACATTCTGGGCATCATCGAAAGTACCCGCTCAGACAAGCCCTTCAAGGCCCTCACCTTCAAAACCCTCTATCAATCCAAAGGCTCCAACAACCACGACTTCCTTGCAGCTGCACTTCGAGCTGAGAGCTTGTTACTGCCTGTTGAAAAGCAATTGATGTCTCACATGTTAGGTGACGGCAAAAGCTTCAAGGCGGCAATGCAGCAGCTCATCAAGGACAAAATTAGTCTGGATGACAACGTGGCCGAAGCTGAGAAGATTAAGGAAGCCAAGCGAGCTGAATTGATTGAAGCAATGAAAGCCTCAGCCAAAAAGAAACCAACAAGCAAATAACTACAGCTGCATCAATAAGCTTCAACAACTCACCCCCCACTCCACAGCAAAAGCACTTCACATAACCCAAAAGGTCCCTTTAGCTAAATGTAATATTTTTTAATATTGCAGTGCTTTGCTGTGCCTGCTCACTTATCAACAAAGAAAGTAGTTTCAAATGTTAGAGTAGTCCTAAAAACTGAAATTCTGGAATCCTGCAGCTCTAACTCCCTACCAGGTTTCAGTTTTTCAGGTTTCCAGCTTCTCGGCCACTCAGACCCCACGGTGACGCAGCGGTATGCTCACCTCGCCACCAGAGCCCTCCATGAAGCAGCGGGATGTGCCTCAACTTGTATTGGGGATGTTCTACCCAAGCGTCCTGAAGGCAGTCACTCTTGGAAGTCTTGCTACGGCCACATCCTTCGGGGTGTGGTCTGGCTTCCCCTTATTTTTTTTGCTTTTAAATCACAATAGCTTTATACAAGCCATCAACAGGAGATAACAATGCCACCAAAGAAATTTTACGCAGTTTGGGCAGGTCATAAACCCGGTATCTACACCACTTGGGCTGAAGCAGAGAAACAAGTGAAGGGTTACCCCAAGGCGGGATTCAAATCATTTCCAACACTAGCCCTTGCAAAAGAAGCATTCGCTAACGGTACAAAAACAGCCAAAGAACCCACTCAACAACATGAATCATTAGGTTCCTCCAACAGTACAAACGGAACCTCTACTTCCGATGTAGATATTTTCTGTGATGGGGCATGTAATCCAAATCCTGGAAAGTCAGGCACAGGCATAGCCATCTACAAAAAGCAGCAACTGGATCAGCTTTGGGATGGACTACACAACCCATCTGGAACCAACAATACTGCCGAGTTGCTGGGGCTTTACCATTCACTCATGTTTGCCAAGACAGTGGTAGAAACCGGCCAAAGCGTAGCCGTTCACTGCGATTCTAAATACTCCATTGACTGCATTACAACATGGGCTAAGGGCTGGAAGGCTAAGGGCTGGAAAAAGAAAAGTGGCGAGATTAAGAACCTAGACATAATCAAACCTGCACACGCTCTTTATTTAGAGATCGCTGACAAAGTTCAGGTACTGCATGTGAAAGGCCATGCCGGTATTGAAGGTAATGAGTTAGCTGATCGTATGTCCGTGATTGCTATAGAGCGGCAAGAGGCTGAGCTGCGCCAATATACTGAATCACTATCAATTCCCGATATATTATCAATGGCGAGAGGCTGACTTTTCAAGACATACCTCACCCCTCCCTTTTGGCTCTAAGCTGTTTAAGGCGAGAGTGAGGCAGTGGCCGCTTTCGACCGGTTGAGATCACCGCACAAAGCAGTCAGTCGGATTCTCCATCCACCTCAAAAGTTCGGTTTTTGTTCGGCGTTCCGCATACACCTTTCCATGTAGCTCATAACCGAATGACCAATTGAAAAGTCAGCCTCTCGCCATTGATAATATATCGGGAATTGATAGT
>DRHD01000032.1 GCA_011049795.1 Porticoccus sp. | reverse complement strand
ATTATGTACGGTGGTAGTGAGGGCGGTATTCTGCCTGATCTATGGTTTGGTAATAACATTGCCAACGCTAGTGCGAAAGATGTACTGGCCAGCGGTGGTGAGACCTATTATTCCGGCGCTTCAGACTTCTTCTTCCAGGTGGTATTTGTTGCCACGGCGATGTCGATCGTCTCTGGTGCTGTCGCTGAGCGGATGAAGCTTTGGGCATTTCTGATTTTTGCTGTCGCGATGACTGGCTTCATCTACCCGATGCAGGGTATGTGGAAATGGGGCGGTGGCTTCCTTGATGTTCTGGGCTTCCAAGACTTTGCTGGCTCAGGTGTCGTGCATCTGTGTGGTGCTGCGGCGGCGTTGGCCGGTGTGTTGTTACTTGGCGCACGTAAAGGCAAGTACACCAAAGATGGTCGCATCAATGCGATTCCCGGTGCCAATATGCCGTTAGCTGCCATTGGTATGTTTATCCTCTGGATGGGCTGGTTTGGCTTTAATGGTGGCTCGGAGTTAAAAATATCTGATGTTGGTGAAGCCAATGCAGTTGCAAATATCTTCGTCAACACCAATGCGGCAGCTTGCGGTGGTTTACTCGCAGCATTGATTCTCGCCCACATTATGTTTGGTAAGGCGGATCTGACCATGGCCGTGAATGGTGCGTTGGCAGGGTTGGTGGCTATTACCGCTGAACCTCTGGCATGGGGTGGCCTTGGCGCTTCATTGATTGGAGCTATCGGTGGTGTCATCGTTGTCTTTTCGGTAAGGACTATGGACAAGCTGAAAATTGACGATCCTGTCGGTGCCATCTCTGTCCATGGTGTGGTCGGTATCTGGGGATTGTTGGCGGTATGCCTCTCTGGAAACGAAGATGCGACCCTGGTGGGTCAGCTCACAGGTATTGGTGTGATCTTCGCCTGGACCTTTGTCACCAGCCTGATTGTTTGGGCTATTCTGAAAGCCGTTATCGGTATTCGGGTAGGTGAGCAGGAAGAGTATGAAGGTGTAGATGTGTCGGAATGCGGCATTGAAGCCTATCCGGAGTTTTCCGCGAATAAGTAACTTTTCTCAACTATACTTCTCCACTTTAGGGGGCCGGTCTTTTAGGCCGGCCCCTTTTTTTATTGTTGATGAAAAAGTTGGCCTGTGGGTTTAACGCAAGAGCTCAATTCAAGGGTGCAATTCAATAGCGGAACGTGTATCTTTTCCAGAGATTGATTCACCATAAAAAAGGTATAAAGGTAGTCATATGAAGCTTATTACAGCCGTGGTAAAACCCTTCAAATTGGATGATGTTCGAGAAGCGCTAGCCGACGTAGGTGTGCAGGGCATCACTGTCTCTGAAGTGAAAGGTTTTGGCCGCCAGAAGGGTCACACTGAACTCTATCGTGGTGCAGAATATGTGGTGGATTTCCTGCCCAAGGTTAAGTTGGAAATTGCTGTTGATGATGACCAGGTCGATACGGTGGTTGAAGCGATCACCAAATCAGCTCATACAGGAAAAATTGGCGATGGGAAAATATTCATCACCACATTGGACGAGGTGATTCGTATTCGCACCGGTGAAACTGGAAGCGAAGCAGTCTGATTTGTATTAGTTTGGTTCTGTTTACGTACGTTTGGAACCAGCTTAGGACTAGAGTTCACTCAACAGGTAGCACTGTTCCAGAAATTCTTTACACTTCTGAGTATCACTGAGACTGCTTTCTTCAATCACCACTATATTGGGGTGAGCAGTCTTGAGTGCTCTCACAAATAAACCATCGCCACTCCCGACCTGCTTATTCGTTATGTCATAACTCGGGGTAGAGCCGGCACCACAACTGGGTGAGCGCGACTTTACAATATAAGCACACAAGTCTTGAGGTTGGGATTTAGTCAGCTGTTGAGCTGCAGCCTCTAATCTATCAGTAACATCAAGGTCCTTGTGTTCTACACCGAGGGCGCGGGTTTTCCCCTGATCTTCCACTAAGTGAATGGGCGGGCGTGGTATGCCCAGTCCTGCTTCCACTTCTGGGCAGATCACTTGTAAATCCAGCCAGGGGGACAACTCCTCATTGATCAATTGGTGGTATTTGCCTCCACCGTCATAGCGTACCTTATCGCCCACCAAGCAGGCACTGATACCAACCTTTGGTTGTTGGTTGCGTTGCTTGGTTAAGTGAATCGCAGATAGGTCGCTCATGGGTTATCTCTTTATCGAAGGGCTATTCTTCTGATTAAGGGTTAATAATCAAGTCAAACTGAACCTGAATGTTATCGGTGTAGATGATTTGATCTGGCAGATAAGTGCCTGGGCGTGATGGGGCAGCCCGCATCATTTGAACTCCTTCCATGGAAGAGGCCTTTGCAACACCTCGATAAACCGGGGTGTTGCGGTGATAGTCGATGCGAATAATTGGCCCCAGTTCTGCCCCATAGGCTTTGGCCAGTGCTGCTGCCTTGGCTTTTGAGTCTGAAATAGCCAGTTGATGAGCAGATTGAATGTGGGTGTCCATCTGACTATTGTCGTAGCGGATGTTGTCGATACCTTCCAGGCGCTGTTCGAGCGCCTGATCCATCACGACGGTGAGCTGTCCCATGTCGTGCAGCGTGATAGAAAGTGTTCGCACGGCTTCATAGCCGGTAAAACGTCGAGTGCCGCTATGGTGTTCATACCGTGGGTTGAGCCGGATGGATGAAGCGATAATATCCTCCTGCTTAATTTTCATGTTCTTAAGTTCATCAAGGAAGTTGTTTACCCGGTCATCCACATCCAGCTTTGCGGTTTTGCCAGATTTATGGATTGCACGCACGCTGAGGTTGACGATGGCAATATCCGGTTTCACCTTCACTTCGCCAAAACCGTTGGTTGAAATCAGTCGTCTATTTGGATCGTCATGTGCTTGGCAGGCTAGAGTGAGAAGTATTAGAGGGAGGACTAACAGCTTGTGCACGGTGGCGACTCCATGTATTGGTGATTATGAAAATGTTAGAGCCTTGATGAGCGAAAAAGTTTAGTCGACTTTCATATTAATAGATAAAAATTTTGCTGAGCCGGTCAGGGTGTAGCTGGTGGAGTGTATTCAGTGTATTAAGCCGGCGAGGGCTTAATCATCTTTCTTTTTTTGGGCGCGAGGGTGCGCCTTGTCATAGACCTTGGCAAGATGTTGAAAGTCCAGATGTGTATAGATCTGGGTAGTAGAAATATTGGCGTGTCCCAATAGCTCTTGAACAGCTCGCAGGTCACCACTTGATTCCAGTAGATGGCTGGCAAAAGAATGGCGCAGCATATGAGGGTGCACTTTTCCTGGCATCCCTTGTTTGATGCTAATTTGCTTGAGGCGATCCTGGAT
>DRHD01000031.1 GCA_011049795.1 Porticoccus sp. | reverse complement strand
TTTTAATCCGACACCTCAAGCCCTTGAAACGATGACACAATGGCTCGATAACCAACGTGCCTCGGGCTCAACGGCCTCACTCCAGACGCTCCTTATGTGGCGTCATGTCGATAGGTGCATATAGCCCTTGTTCTAAAGACGTGCTTATACTCATCAACTGGCACTTGAAAGTGTCGCCTATCAGGTTGCCCCCCGCCTTTACTCGTGACGTACTGTAGATCGGGTAATGCTGCATGCAGACACCGTTTTTCTGATTATTCCATTTCCCATCCCAGACATCAGGGCCATTAGCGATAACCTGTCCGTTCCGGTCGTAGCAGCGATCCTGAAGGCTGTCCGGTCGCGTCTGGAGTGAGGCCGTTGAGCCCGAGGCACGTTGGTTATCGAGCCATTGTGTCATCGTTTCAAGGGCTTGAGGTGTCGGATTAAAATGCTTGTCGGCTATCCAGATCAGTTGATTGTCGTGATGCCCCTGTTGTTTTAACAAGCGCAACCGGGCCGAAAATGAAGCGCTGGCGTGGTGCATATTCAAATCTTGTTCGAGGTAGTGGCGTACGTCGATAACGGGAATATTCATCTGTCCAACAAAGATATGCCCGGCCTGGTAAGCGGCTTGAATAGCGGCAATGTCACCCCGGGTTCGAGGCGCAGGAGTTTTGCCGTTGTCCGCACTCAGGTTCATATTGTGATGGCTCCAGGGACTAAAGTCCCAGAAAGAACCGTGGCCATTGAGACGCCAGAAGTTCTCCTGAGTCATTTCCCCAGGAGCTTTCCAGCCACCGATATTGGCATTAAGGTGAAGAAATTCCTGAATACTGAGCTGACCGTGCTTGAGAGGGAGTAATCCATACTGCACCCCGACATTGTCCCAGGTGCGAAAGGCGTAACCGTCTGGGCGGCTGCCATAAATGTATTCCAGGTTATCCCAGTAACTCCAGCGCGTTGATTCTTGAATTTTCTTGCTGAAGCGGCTCATGAAGTGAGCGTATTTGGGGTTGTTAATGAGTGGGGTGAGGCCGCGCCAGCCACGAACGCATTCGCTACTACCGGTCGTCCAGCGGGGTAGCAATCCCTGAGCAACCATGGCTGCTTCATAAAATAATGTTCTATTGTCAGCAGGGTGCTCCTTGCTGTTAAGCCCCTCAACCAGCTGGCGTTGTTGCCAATGCTGCCACCGAGAGCTTTCTGCGTTGACATCAAAATAGTATTCCAGTAATTCACAATCGAGTGCGTAGAGTGTCTGGCTGACCATATCGGGATAAGCGTACAAGGCTAACGCTCCGTCTAAGAGATCAGAACCGTTCTGGCCAATAAGGTACTGTTGAATGGCACCGCCTGAACCGCCGATGCCAATGGTGTAGTGGGGTTTGCCGTACAGTGCGCTGAACTGCCGCTTTACCCGTAGGGCTGTGTCTTCAGCCAGCCAGATATCATAATGATTGGACGTCTGGTTAGCGGTGGAATAAGCGACGGCATACCCCAGTTTTAATTGTTCAAAACGCCTGTTAGGTATGGCACTTGGCCTGGTGCGCCCCTGACGGTACCCGATGCCCACCCCGCCGCGGAATTGGTAGATGAGGTGTTTGTTCCAGTATTGTCCGCTCGGGTTTTCCAGCGTTTCTTCGCGACCTTTGAGTGTGGCTATCGTATAAATAAACCGGTTTATCGTGCCCGTTTCTACACGGATGATAAAGTCGATGGTTTTACCATTAATGCTTATCTGTGCAATATCATCCTGGGCTTTCTCCAGTGGGTAAAACTTTTTCGTGCCGGTCCGGTTATACAGATACCAGGCCTGTGTTGGGTACAGGCAGTCTTTGCTGAACCCGCTACGGGGCTCCCCTGTTTGAGGGTTGATGTGTGTGACGGCAGTACCCCATTGCTCGCTGTCTATCAGTGGCTGCCCGAGTCCTGATCGTTCGCCCCCACAGGCAAACGGGTATTGCGTGTTGATGTTATACAGTGGTGTGACAGGACCTACCTTGCCGAGCTGAATAGGGTAGGGATATGGGTCGGCGGCGCGTATCCATTGACTGGGGTGCGGTCCCTGATAGGGAATAAACAGCTGTTCTCCCAAGGGTGGAGAGGCCAAGACCTTAGGTCGATTGGCATACTTGTCATCGGGAAACAGATTAATCAGGGTGGTCCAGGTGATGATAATTGGCACTGTGATAATGATTAGGATCACCGCTGAAATACTGAGTATTTTTGATTTCATAACGGGTTGTCAGAAAAAAATAGCGTACATAAAGTATAGGAGCAGGCAGCTGATTTGCTAGAAACAAAAAATAGTTGGAGAGCCCCGTTTTTATAAAGGCATCTTTATGAGGTTGGGGTTGGCCTGGATTAATCCTTAATCGGAAAAGAAATCAGTTCAGGCTCAGTCCTTTCTGTAACGCGTATATACCAACCATGGTGATGCCAGTCACCCAATACTAATCGTTCACCTTGTTTGTGTTGGTGGCGATTGGGCCGGTGGGTATGGCCGTGAATCATGGTGTTCACTTGATACTTTTCCATCTGCCGTTCAACTTCTGAGGCGGTGACATCCATAATGTTGTCAGGCTTGTTGGAGTTAGCGTTCATGCTTTTGGCACGCCAGTTTTTTGCGATATTTTGGCGAGTTCTTAGTGGTAGATGATTCAGGCACCAGCGAAAAACAGGGTGCCTTGCTTTGCGGCGGAACCGTTGATATTGCTCGTCTCCGGTACACAGGGTATCGCCGTGCAGTAATAACAGGTTATGACCTTCAAGCTGGGCCACATAGTAGTCTGGCAGAAGGGTGCAGCCGGTCTCACGAGCAAAGCGTTTATCGATCAAAAAATCCCGATTTCCCTGCATTAAATACAGCCCAGTACCGTTATCTGTGAGCACTTTTAAGGCGGCAATAACTTCTCGTGACAGGGGTGCGGGATCGTCGTCACCCACTCTGGCAAAAACTCGCAAGGTTGGGGCTATGCCGTGTTTGGTAAAGTAGTTGATGGCATGGATGTAGTGAATAAAATTAAAGGCGTTGCCACGGGTAATAGCGGTGGCCAC
>DRHD01000030.1 GCA_011049795.1 Porticoccus sp. | reverse complement strand
TCCCGTGGTCCCAGATGTGAACGGCCTACTGCCCGTAATGTTTGTGCCAAATTCACCGTACCACTACACCCCTGTTCAACGAGAAATTGTAAGACTGCAAGATCAGTATGGTATATATTTGGGGATATACTAAAATGAGTAAGCCTATATTGAATAGCTCCTATTCCCGCCTATAACTACTTTTGATCGGTATGTGCCTCACACTGAAGGCCTGAGGGTTCGGGTAAGGATGGCGATGACCGCGATTCGATATTCGGTTTTGTCTGTGCTCATCTGTTTACCCATAAGTGCCTGTTACGCAGAAGCTGAAGAATTGCCAGTATTGAATGTGTGTGGCTTTGACTGGGCACCCTACAGCTATAAAAAGGATGGCCAGACTACCGGAATATTGGTAGATCTTTTGAACCTGGTGGATCTACCTTACGACGTTCGTTTCAATTTCATGCCATTGCCCCGTTGCACCGCGGCCGTTAAGCAGGGGCAGCAAGACCTTGCCCTCTATTCCAACATACCACACGACAAGTTGCTCATGTCCGAAGCGGTGGTTCAATACCACATTTCGGGTATCATCGTGCCCGCAGGAAGCGAGCACAAAACCTATGCTGGTTTATCACAGTTTGCCGGCGAGACTCTAGGAGTGCTTCGTGGTAATCCCATCTATAATTCGGTACGCCAACATCAAGACATTCATTGGACGCTACAGAATTCAGGTAACAGTATGTGGAGAATGTTGATAAGGGGGCGACTCGATGGCGCCATAGGGGAATATTTGTCGTTGACCAGATTACAGCCTTACCTCCGCAACGAAATACGGTTTCTTAAGGCCCCTATGCGTGTAACGCCTGTTTATATGGCGGTCCATCAATCCAAGGCGGCTATTCTTCCACTGTAGACTTTACTTTTCTTAATACCGCCGCTAATTGATTAAAACTAAAAGGCTTTGATAAATAATCATCCATGCCCACGGCATGGCATTTTTCAATATGCTCTGACATAACGTGGGCACTGAGTGCGTATATCAGCGTTCTCGCTAGGCCATGGTCAGTTTCATACTGGCGTATTTTTCGTGTCGCTTCGTATCCATCTAACACGGGCATTTCACAATCCATCAGAATAAGGTCATACCGACGCTGCTGCTTACAGATAATATCAACCGCAGCCGCCCCATCGGCTACCAAATCGGGCTTAACCCCCAGCTTTGCCATTAACCCCAAGGCCACCTGCTGATTGACCTTGTTATCTTCAGCTACTAATACCTTCAGACCATGACAGTCATCGCTCCCCCCGGATTGTTCTGCCACGGTGGCCGCTGATTCACTCACCACGTCAAACAGGATATTGAAATGAAAACTGGCCCCCTGCCCAGCTTCGCTGTCGACACTAATGTCGCCACCCATCATCTCGACCAGTCGCTTGCAAATAGAAAGCCCCAGACCAGTGCCTCCGTATTTTCTGGATATTGATTGGTCGGCCTGGGTGAAGGGTTGGAACAGGTTGATTTTTACTTGTGGCGACATGCCCACACCCGTATCGGTAACACTGAAGTTAATGGCAGCACGGTTATCATCACGCGGTTCAGCACTAACCTGCAGGTGAACGCTACCCTTAGGGGTAAATTTAAACGCATTGTTAAGCAGGTTGGATACTATCTGGTGCAGACGAGTAGGATCACCTTTCAGACCATTGGGAACGTTACTATCTAGAGTCACCACGAGGTCCACCCCGTGGTTATCCACCGTATCAAAAGGAGCAACAGTCTCTTCGATCAATTCCTTGAGATTGAACTGAATTTCTTCCAATTCCAGTTTTCCAACTTCGATCTTGGAGTAATCCAGTATGTCGTTAATGACAGTCATCAAAGTATCACCCGATCGCCGCATAATACGAGCATACTTTTCTTGCTCCCGGCTCAGTTCGGTGAGATCTAATAATTCCATCATACCCAGCACACCGTTCATTGGTGTTCTAATTTCATGGGACATGGTGGTCATAAACTGACTCCTAGCCAAGTTCGCATTTTCAGCACTATCACGGGCTTTGCGCAGCTCAAAATTCAGTTTCTCCATATCATTTTCTAGGTCTATACGAAACTGAATTTCTTTTTCAAGCTCGACGTTTTTTAGCTCCAGCATGGAAGGGCTCGGGATGGCTAAAAACAAGGGTAATAGACGCCAAAGTAACGCTGCTGCGGCAACCGAGCTAATCGCAACCACTATTTTCACCCCTGTTAGATATCCATAGAGTGGATCCCAGATCACGACAGCACTCAATAGATGTGAAGCGCCACATGCCAGGAAAATAACTGGACCGGCCAGTAGAAAAAAGCTTGGGTAGGGCAGGTCTTTGCGTCGGCGAACAAAGGAGATTACCGCTAGCGCAAAGGCAAAATAGGCCGCAGCCGTCACCACATCAGAAATTGCCGAGGGCCATAAGATTTCAGGCCGCCATAAGTAACACATTCCGTGTGGCATATATTGGCTATGATCAAAAGCGGATGTAGCGGTTATGTCCATAAAATATGGCTCCCTCTCGTTCTTAATAGATAAAGCATCGTTTTTACCCTCCAGCGTCTCGAACCTCCATATTAAGCGCTCGCCTGCTGGGCACTCATACTCGCTGTCCCTTCGTTTATCTGCTAGCGGCTATTGAATCGTAGTCCTCACAGAGGCTGGGTCAAGAGCCAGCAAAGACAACTTGAAGAGCGAGCTACTGCCTTAGCCATAAAAGAGGTGATTACTATAAAGATAGTGTGGTTTCCAACGATAGGATGTTGTCCGCATCGCGCGCTTAGGGGAGGGGGTGTTTGCTTGGCGCCGTCATTTGATTGTTTGGTAATCCACCTCTGTACGGTGTGGGCAC
>DRHD01000029.1 GCA_011049795.1 Porticoccus sp. | reverse complement strand
CGTTGCCATAGCTTCTTGGCCTCAATGCGCTTGCCCTGAATGCGACCTTCAACGAAGGTCTGCGCCGCGCTTGAATCTCTATCTACTCGTATCAAGAGCGTTTCGTTGTCCAGGTCGCCCCGGATATCTTCTAGTTCTATGTTACCAGCGTGGGGCATGCCTTAATCCTTCGAGCATCAAACTAACAAACGGCATCAGGATAGAGCGTATGCGGCGGCGATAGCGCGGGGTATAAACATTTTTAACCGCTACTGCTGTTCCATGAAATAATAATAGTAAGCTCATGCGGCAGGACTCTCCCCTAGTGCTTCTAAGCCAGCCTTACTAATCGGTGGATCGGTTATTGTCCTCACCCTGGCCGAGTCCTCTCGTATGATGTAAATGACTGCCCCTGATGCTGCTATGATGTCACTGAAAACAGTTGTGCCTGTGTCCCAGGATAAGTTTGCTATGTCTTCTGGGCCGGTGGTGCGAGCGTAGACTTCTATAATTGCTCCACCTGGAGCCGCTGATGCCAGTGTCATGGTAACGGTGCCGGTGCCCGTGTCGATTAGGTTGGCGACGCACAGGACAATCTCGTTTGGGTTGTGGGGATGAGGCCACGCTGCCCACTTTATAATGCCCGCAGGAGACCCTCCTTCAGTAACAGAGGTAAACAGGGTGTTGTCTATAGTGCCTAGCCACACCGACTCCAGATTCATGATCTTGTTGGATGTATCAACAAGGTCGCGCCAGACTATATCGCTTGTCTTGGTGTAGGATGCCCAGAGGTCCACTTGCGACGGGACACTATCCCATGCAATCGTGCCTTCGCCGGTAACTACATTGATTTTTGCCGAAGTTAACAGAGCATCATCAACAGCAATAGTTAAATTACCGTCACTATCAGGAGTCCAATTTGAAACGTGCCCTACTTGGTTACCTTGATTAAAATAAAGAATAAAACTTCTCGGTGCAACGAGACTGATTCTGTTCACTCCTTCAACAAACCTGCCGCTTACCGCTGAACCGACACTATGAATATTGTAACTCTTTGATCCTGTTCCAGCGGCAATATCAAAGAAGGTATCATGCTGATTTGCAGCAACGTATGACTGCGGCCCCGCAACACCTAACTCCCACCATATGATACCTTTCGCACCTGTTATCAACGCTGAAATGCATTGATGCAGCATGTGAGAGTAGGCAGGCATCCCTCTTATAGTATCTCTTGCGAACAGTTGAAGTATCGCCCAGAACGATCTATCTCCACTAGCGCCAGGGCCTATACGTAGTGTCTCACAAAAACTCCATGTCCATCCCGGATTGTTGTCACTAGCTCCCCAATGCCCCTGGTCAAAAACCGAGCCATTTCGCACAGGATAAATATCTCCGCACACCACATCCAACATGTGCCAAAGTCGATGATCCAAAACCTGAAAGGTCAATGCGTTGAGGCCCCAGAAAACTGTGCCCTGCATGTTCTCTTTCCAATAGTGGTATTCGTTTGGCTGTGTAGTACGCTCTGCTGTGTCAAATATTTCATCGGCTGAATACATCGCGGCAAGGCCCCGCTTGCCTGACATCTTGGTCACCCAAAAAGCCCACCCTACATGCTCATCTCGGCGCGTCCATGCTTCATTGCTAAGATCGGCTATAGAGTTATTAAGCGTAAGATTATCGACATCTGAAATAGCTACAACCGATTCCTGGGCGCTATCGCTGGTACGCTTCACGATACTACGATTTCTAATCCCCAGCGTCGCATCCCTCTCTGTTAATCCACATCCATGCGCTACAGATGCCATAGCCGCGCCCACGTTGGACATATTTGCATTAGGAGTGATAGCAAACTCAGCCTCAAACCAATCTGGCCTTTCTTGATCGGACCCCCACCACCTAAACTCCCTGGTGTGCTGAGAGTAAAAAATACCTTCCTTCATGGCTTCAAGTATAGCAGGAGAAACTTCGTCAACTGAGGAGCCTATATCTGCTCCCTGCATATGCTGGGGGGCATGAAAAAAGTTTATTCTGGCCTGTCGCATGGAGGGAAAAGCCTTGGGCTGATCTTGTGTTGCGTAATACCTCAGTCCTTTTAAGTCTCTGTAGTCAGTTTGTACGGTGCTAGGATACGTTCCAGTAGTCCAAGCGGTAATAAAACGCGCATAAATGCCCCACACAAATCTTGATCTATGTCCTCCGCCGGTGTGTTTCCATGTCATAGCCTTGCTGTTGAAGTCGATGTAAGCAGGTAAGGCGTCCCTTACGCTATTACGAGCCAGAACTAGTTTATAGTTGGGGAAGGTTACGGTACTGGAATCTTGGCTGTACGACGCTGTGACTCCATCTGACTTCCTACGCAACACATTCGTCAGCAGGAGGTTCGTATCCATCGCAATGCCACTCAGGTCAAAGGTAGTGGTCTGCCGTCCACCTACCAGAGAGTCTAATGTTTGAGATGAAAAGGATGTACTCTGATTGTCAAAGTCCAGTAGTTCTAAGAAAAGTTCGAGGTCGCCCAGCGCGTCCGTAAATCCACCGGCAAACAAATCTATTACAACTTTAAGCGTTCGAGAATCACCCTCAAACATGTAGCCACGGTATCTCTCTGGTATCCAGACCTGTAAGGGAAACCCAATAAGCTCCGCGTGAAAATCGTCTAACCAAGCATTGCCAAGGTTACTGCCGAAAGCGTCCCCGTTAATCGTTACCTCTAGTGCTGCCTCACCAGCATGAATCATGCTGGCCCCTGTGACAGTAAAATTATGAGCTACCCATGTATCAGCGGTTGGCGTTCTTGTATCAGTAGTAATTTGACCACCGTGAATCTTCATCACGACCTTTATCCTGCCGTCATAGCTTGAATCGGCCCGCGACGAAAAACCAAACTTAAATATCCCCCCAGTAGCAGGTACAGTTATGGCGCGTATCAAAGTGCCCTTGGTGGGGTTCGTGTTGTCCATTTTGGCGGAGTATGTACCAGCGTTGGCTTCATCGGTTGCAATGGCCCAACCAGTTTTAGTGCCAGCCCAATCATCATTAATATTCCCGTTCTCAAAACCCAGATTCGCGTTTGTAGTAATATCAACCGAGTCTGTAAACCGATCCACGATTGATTTTTGAAGCCCGCCTGGCATTAAAACCACCCACTTGCGCTTTGATAGCCCGGATATGTTGCTGGAGCCTTACCCAATAGACGAGAAACTATCGGCGCATAAAGATCCCACCGAGTTCTTGAGTCGTACAATGCGTATATTTCTGCGTCAGATAGAGTGCGGTTGTATATCCTAACATCCGATATGTGGCCAGAAAAATAAGTTACAGGATTTAGTCTGGTGGTTCGTCCGACTGATGTTCTACTCACTCCTGGGAAAGCTATACTTGTAGTGTCTTGAACCTTACCGACACCATTCAAAAATATATTCATATCTGTAGCGGTTACAAATGTTCCGGTAACGTGTTCCCACGTATTGAGAGAATAAGCACTACCTACTGCATTTTTGCCCCCCCCCGCTCCCACGTTCTGAAGTTGCGCTTTAACTTTTCCATCTGTAGATGTGATAATTCGAGCATAATCATCTGTAGATGAAGAACCAACAGCAACTAAAGTTCCTGAATGAGTTGCATCTGGCTTCATCCAGGCACACATTGTACAAGGAGTGGCACTGACAGCAGCAGAAGTTCTGTCAAAGTATTCTGTGGAGGCGTCATTATACAACCACACCCGCCCCATCTCAGGGTCAACGGTTAAGGTGGGGCCAGTAGCGGTAAGATCAAAGCTGCCAGTTAGCTTAGAAAAGTCTCTAAGATCCTGAGATCGTATTGCGGGCCACCAAGCAACAAGCCCTCTTGCTTGCCATGAAGAGGTGCTTATTCTAAATGACCCAAAAGGTCGATTGATGCCTCTTGCCATTTATGCTGCCGCTTGGATGTCGGGAACTCTTGGTCTGATTCTTATAGCCATCTCATTTGAGTCGGTAGCGAATGACGTATCAGATGTATTATTGTGAGCAACTATACCCCCCCATCGCTCTGTGGGTGAAAAGAAACCAACATGTCCAATCTGCACACCGTCTGCCGTGTTATTTTCTCCCATCACAAACGACCCAATAAAAATAAGATGCCTTAATGACATAGCAAGAGTTAAGGTATCGTAACCGGCGTAGTCAGCATCAACGCCCGTTGTTCCACCTAGATTCCCAACAGCAGCGGTGACGATATGAGACTCGTACCAATAAATATCCCAAGTCTCGCCATCCACCGGATCAGTCGCCATCTCCATTTCCATGTCTACCGAATACTCTTCGGCGTGGGATGCCCCCAGATCTGCTTTGGTAGCTGCACGAGCTTGACCTGTCGTAAGTCCGATCATGTCCAACAGATGAGTCTGCGCTCCCAGTGTCCTATTGGTTCCACCCGTGTAACCGCTCTTAGCAAACACAAGAGCTGTATCTGGGGTCATTAAAACTTTGCTTGTTGACATAGTTTATTTCCTGCTCAGGGTGTGCATCCTGAGATCCTTCTCTTTCACTACACCCAAGAAAATTACCGCTAATACAGCTT
>DRHD01000028.1 GCA_011049795.1 Porticoccus sp. | reverse complement strand
TGCCAATCATTCACTATATTGAGGCTGATGGTTCTGAATATGAGGCTGATGTCTCAGTCGGAAGTTCAGTGATGCAGGGTGCTGTGGATAATATGATTGACGGCATCCTTGCTGAATGTGGCGGAGCATGTCGATGTGCTACTTGTCATTGTTATGTAGATGAAGGCTGGTATGAGAAAGTTGGTGGGCCAGGGGGTGCAGAAAAAGAGATGCTTGAAATGGTCGTTGACCCTCAGGATACCAGTCGTTTGAGCTGCCAAATCAAAGTGACTGAAGAGCTGGATGGCTTGGTCGTCAGGCTCCCGCCGTCTCAGTATTAGCGCACATGCTCACAGCCTTTGTTGAAGCAAGGCGCTTACTGCATAAGGAAGGCTTGGGCTACAACCCTTTAAACCAGTCCTGAAAGTAACTACCTACCACTGGCGTCTCATTTTTCTTATCAGTGATGGCGCTTATCAGGCTCAGTAGCCAGACCACTAGCATAATGACACCCCATACCATGGCCAGTGTGCCATTCACCATGTTCAGTGCTGCATTGCCCAAGACGCCGATAATCATGATGCCCAGATATTGGCGGATATAGAATGAGGCAAATTCGTCCTTGTTGTTCATGTTGAGGATGAGTGCAATGATCCATCCCATCAATGTGATATGGGCGATAATCGCCTTAGCTTTGCCGCTCATGATACGGACTCCTGTTTGAGAAAGTTTGTTTGAGTTGAAGGCTTGGTTGAATTTTGAAGTGGGTTATGAACCCTGTCAATCCCAGCCGCCCAGGTCTTTCCATCGATTGACAATGCCGCAGAACAGTTCAGCTGTTTTTTCGGCATCGTAGGCTGCGGAGTGGGCCTTGTCATTGTTGAACTTTATTTCTGCCACATCGCAAGCCTTGGCTAGGACTGTTTGTCCATAGGCGAGCCCGGCAAGGGTTGCCGTGTCAAAACAGGAGAATGGGTGAAACGGATTACGCTTAATGTTATTGCGCGTGACAGCCCTATTGAGAAACCCCAGGTCAAAATGAGCATTGTGGGCCACCATAATGGCTCGGTTACAATGCGCCTCCTTGACGGCGGCTCGAATGGGTTGAAAGATAGCCTTGAGGGCTTCGTCTTCTTCCAGGGCCATACGGTAAGGGTCATCCGGATTGATGCCGGTGATATCTAGTGCCGCTTGCTCTATGTTGGAGCCTTCGAAAGGGATAACGGCATGGCAAAGGGTTTCGTCAGGCATCAGAATGCCATCCTCATCCATGACTAGCGTCACAGCGGCAATTTCCAGCAGCGCGTCAGTATCTGAGTTGAAGCCACCTGTTTCTACATCAACAACGATGGGCAAAAATCCTCTGAAGCGATCTGAGATGGGTGGGTGCATGATTAGGTACTTGCCTTATTAATTACTTGCCACTGTCGAGTTTCACCGGCACCGAGAGGTGTCAGGGTGTTGTTGCCAAAGGGTAATGCTTCTGGGCTTTTCCATGCTGATCTTTTCAGGGTGATGGTGTCGCTGTTCCGTGGCAACCCGTAGAAGTCTGCCCCAAAATGACTGGCAAAACCTTCTAGCTTATTCAGAGCACCCGCTTGTTCAAAAGCTTCAGCGTACAGTTCAATGGCTGCATGGTTTGAATAGCAGCCAGCACACCCGCAGGCATTTTCCTTTTTGTCGGTGGTATGGGGGGCAGAGTCGGTGCCCAAAAAGTATTTGGGGCTGCCGCTGGTGGCGGCTGTAATCAGTGCCTCTTGGTGGATGTCTCGCTTGAGAATTGGCAGGCAGTAGTAGTGAGGTTTTATTCCGCCCACTAACATATGGTTGCGGTTGTAGAGCAGGTGTTGTGGGGTGATGGTCGCAGCCACATGGGTTGACGCTTCCGCGACAAATTGGGCGCCTTCGCGAGTAGTGATATGTTCAAGTACCACTTTTAGACCAGGAAAGTCGTGAACCAAGGTTTTTAAGTGGCGCTCTATAAAAACAGCTTCTCGGTCAAAAATGTCAATGTCCTGATCGGTGACTTCACCGTGCAAAAGTAGGGGTAGACCTTCTTTTTCCATCTGGGCCAAAACAGGATATATGTTGGTCAAACGGGTAACACCAGAGTCAGAGTTAGTCGTGGCGCCAGCTGGGTAGTATTTGCAGGCAAAAATGTTGCCTGAAGCCTTCGCTCGGGTGATTTCTTCGGGCTGGGTATTGTCGGTGAGATACAAGACCATCAGTGGTTGCCAGTGACTACCGGTAGGTCGATGTTTCATGATGCGCTCGCCGTAGGCTTGGGCTTGTTCCGTATTGAGAACCGGCGGTACCAAGTTAGGCATGATGATAGCTCGGCCAAAGTAGCGGGCTGCATCGGGTACTGTGTAGGGCAGGGCATCACCATCGCGCAGATGTACATGCCAGTCATCGGGACGAGTTATTGTCAGTTGTGTCATGTGTTCTGCTTATGTCTGAGGCTTGTTACAGAAGTGGATGCTACCGGAATATAGTGTGGCTTTATAGTGTGGCTTGAATGGTTAAGGCTTAAAGAATTTGTCGTTTGCCTTTGTTGTCTCAGGCATTTACAAGGTAATTGACCGGCATTTGCTGTGAAACTGGTCGCTGGCATATTAGAATAGCGACCAATTTTCATCCCTAAATTTTCCAATCAGGAGTTGTGTCGTGTCCGACATTAAGAAAGTCGTTTTAGCTTATTCAGGGGGCTTGGATACCTCTGTTATCGTTAAGTGGTTGCAAGAAACTTATCAGTGTGAAGTGGTGACATTTACTGCTGATATTGGTCAGGGTGAAGAGGTCGAACCTGCACGAGCCAAGGCTGAAGCGTTGGGTGTGAAGGAGATTTATATTGATGACATGCGTGAAGAGTTCGTTCGCGATTATGTGTTCCCAATGTTTCGGGCAAATACCATTTATGAAGGCGAATACCTGCTGGGTACTTCCATTGCCCGTCCTTTAATTGCTAAACGACTCATTGAAATTGCCAACGAAACGGGTGCTGATGCTATTTCCCATGGCGCAACCGGCAAAGGTAATGATCAGGTGCGCTTTGAATTGGGGGCCTATGCGTTAAAGCCTGGTATTCAAGTGATCGCACCCTGGCGTGAATGGGACTTAACATCACGTGAAACACTGATGGATTACTGTGATGAGCATAATATTCCGGTTGATTTTTCGGGTAAAAAGAAAAAATCACCGTATTCCATGGATGCCAACCTGCTACATATTTCCTACGAGGGCGGCAATTTGGAAGACCCATGGTGGGAGCCAGAAGACGATATGTGGCGCTGGAGTGTATCTCCTGAGAGTGCACCTGATGAGCCTACTTATATTGAATTGAGCTACACCAAAGGTGATATCGAGGCGATTGATGGTCAGCCTATGTCTCCAGCCACAGTGTTGGCGTATTTGAATAAGGTGGGTGGTGATAACGGTATTGGGCGATTAGATCTTGTTGAAAATCGTTATGTGGGAATGAAAGCCCGGGGTTGTTACGAAACACCCGGTGGCACCATCATGTTACGTGCGCATCGTGCTATCGAATCCCTGACTCTGGATAGAGAAGTGGCCCATTTAAAAGATAGCCTAATGCCAAAGTATGCCGAGATGATTTACAACGGTTACTGGTGGTCTCCAGAACGACATATGCTCCAAACCATGATTGACGAGACTCAGGATGTGGTCAATGGTGTGGTTCGCCTGAAGCTTTACAAGGGTAATGTGACCGTAGTTGGTCGGCAGTCTGAAGATAGCCTTTTCGACGAAAAAATTGCCACCTTTGAGGATGATGCCGGTGCCTATAATCAGAAGGATGCGGAGGGTTTCATTAAATTGAATGCATTGCGTCTTAGAATTGCCGCTAATAAGGGGCGCAGCTTGGGTTGATTTTCTCCATGGCCATATGAAACTTGACGTAAATCAATATCTGTCTTTAGCTGTTAAGGAATAATGCCGGCGTGGTAGGTGAGGGGAGCTTGCATCGACCACTAAAGAATTTTAATTACCAGACTTACTACGAGAAAATAAAAATGAGTAGCAATGTCACGACCGCTGGCGACTTGCCGGTTTATAACATCAGAGTGGTAAAGCAATTTGCCATCATGACTGTGGTTTGGGGAATTGTGGGTATGTCGATCGGCGTTATTCTTGCCGCTGAACTAATCTGGCCTGACCTGAATATGCAGTTACCCTGGTTTCACTTTGGCCGCCTGCGTCCGCTACATACCAACGCAGTAATTTTTGCCTTTGGTGGATGCGCTCTCTTTGCGGCCGTCTACCATGTTGTGCAACGAACCTGTCATACCCCGTTATTTTGCAACTGGTTAGCAGGTTTTACCTTTTGGGGGTGGCAAGCCGTTATTGTTTCGACTGTGATATCTCTACCTTTGGGTATGACGACCACAAAGGAATATGCTGAGATGGAATGGCCGATTGATATCGCCATTACTCTGGTCTGGGTGTCATTTGCGGTGGTTTTTTTTGGTACGATTGTTAAGCGGACAACATCACATATTTATGTGGCAAACTGGTTTTTTGGTGCTTTTATTATTGCGGTAGCTGTCCTGCATGTAGGTAATAGCGCTGCAATTCCTGTGACGGCAATGAAGTCTTACTCAGTCTATGCGGGAACTATTGATGCAATGGTTCAGTGGTGGTATGGCCATAATGCAGTTGGCTTCTTTTTAACGGCTGGTTTTCTGGGAATGATGTACTACTTTGTCCCGAAGCAGGCTGGCCGTCCGGTTTATTCCTACCGTCTTTCTATAGTACATTTTTGGGCATTAATTGCTGTTTATATTTGGGCGGGTCCTCACCACCTAATGTACTCTGCACTTCCTGATTGGGTTCAGAGCCTAGGTATGGTGATGTCATTGATTCTGTTGGCACCCTCATGGGGCGGTATGATTAACGGCATGATGACGTTGTCCGGTGCCTGGCACAAACTGCGGTATGACCCAACATTACGTTTTCTTGTGGTTTCTCTTTCCTTCTACGGTATGTCTACCTTTGAAGGCCCAATGATGGCGATTAAGACAGTCAATGCGCTATCTCACAACACTGACTGGACTATCGGTCATGTGCATTCGGGGGCATTGGGCTGGGTAGCTATGGTGTCTATCGGGATGCTGTATCACCTCATCCCGGTCCTCTATAAGCGTAGCCAGATGTACAGCATTCAGCTGATTAATCTTCACTTTTGGCTCTCAACGATTGGTACTGTGCTCTACATTGCATCCATGTGGGTGAACGGTCTTGCACAGGGCTTGATGTGGCGTGCCTTTAATACTGATGGGACTTTAACCTATAGCTTTGCTGAGTCCATTGAGGCGAGCTATCCCGGCTACTATGTAAGGCTGTTCGGGGGGGTAATCTTCTTGTCAGGTATGCTGATCATGGCTTACAACGTATGGCGTACTATTCGTGGTGATGAGCCGAAACAAGTGATCGGTACAGAAGCTCAGGCGGCTTAAAAGGAGAGCAACAGTGAAACATGAGATTGTTGAGAAGAATATAGGCCTGATGATTGTGCTGATTGTAGTTGCAATCAGTTTTGGTGGTTTGGCACAGGTTATTCCACTGTTCTGGCAGGCTGAGACGACAGAACCTATTGAGGGTCTTAAACCGCTAGGTGCCATAGCTCTAGAGGGGCGTGATATCTACATTAGAGAAGGTTGCCATGTTTGCCATACGCAGATGATTCGTCCCTTACGTGCTGAGACTGAGCGTTATGGTCATTACTCTGTGGCGGGCGAGCATGTCTATGAACATCCTTTCTTGTGGGGTTCTAAACGTACGGGTCCAGATTTGGCTCGAGTGGGTGGTCGCTACAGTGATAACTGGCACATGGCACACCTCTATAACCCAAGGGATGTCGTGCCGGTGTCCAACATGCCCGGCTTCTCCTGGTTATTTGAAAACACTCTGACGGGTGAAGATACTGCTGCCAAAATGACGGCCTTGAGGATAGTTGGTGTTCCTTATACCGATGAGGATATCGCTAATGCTGCCGTGCCATTTGCCAGTGGCGAGGTGACAGAAGTTGATGCTCTGGTGGTTTATTTACAGCAGCTTGGTACTTTGCTAACGAGGAAGCGCTAATGGACCAGGGAACACTACAAGGTATTGGCACAATTCTGACTATGGTTGCACTTTCAGGTGTGTGTTGGTGGGCCTTTAGTGACGATAAGAAAAAAGATTTTGATGAGGCAGCACAACTGCCGTTTGCCGATGAGAAAACATCGTCGCAAAACAAAGATAAATAGAGGTAGGACCTGTTATGAGTACCTTCTGGAGTATCTGGATTATCGTTATTACGGCGGTAACTATCGCTGGGTGTACCTGGCTATTGTTCGCTACCCGTAAGATTGAGGTTTCCTCCAAGGACATCAAAGATGGTGAGGTCCCCACAACGGGTCATGTATACGATGGTATTGAAGAGTACGACAACCCACTGCCAAGTTGGTGGTTCAATATGTATCTTGGCACCATTATTTTTGCTGTAGTCTATCTGGTGCTGTACCCGGGAATGGGTAGTTATGCGGGTGTGCTGGGTTGGACTCAGACCGGCCAGTGGCAAGAGGAAGTGGATGCCGCAGAAGAAAAATACGCACCGGTTTATGCTCAGTATGCTGATATGTCCGTCGAGGAGTTGATCGCCAATCCCGATGCTATAAAGATGGGACGCCGCTTGTTTAACAACAACTGTTCGATTTGTCATGGCTCCGACGGACGGGGCAGTTATGGGTTCCCAAACCTGGCTGATAGCAATTGGTTGTATGGTGGAAGTGCTGCCGATATCAAGGCTTCTATTACTCAGGGTCGCCAAGGTGCTATGCCGGCATGGGGTGCTGTTATCGGTGAAGAGAGTGTAGATAACGTCGCTGAATATGTTTTCAATATCAGTGGTCGGGAGCACGATGCTGCCAAGTCAGAGAAGGGTGCTCAGGTTTATACGACTTACTGCGCGGCCTGTCATGGCGCAGATGGTACTGGAATGGCTGCTATTGGTGCGCCAAACTTGACTGATGGCGTGTGGCTCTACGGGGGTTCGCCCTCATTGGTACGACACTCTATCCGTAATGGTCGTAAGGGTGATATGCCTGCTCAGGCCGATAAACTCAAGGCAGAAAAAATTCACTTGCTGGCGGGCTACGTGTATAACCTATCTAAAAACCAGTAAGGGTATACACCTCTTGGGCAGTAGTGGATAGCTTAGTATGAGTGACGATAAAAAGCCTCTCAATCAGCATGATCATGCTGCCCATGAGGAAACCATCAAGGTTCTGGATCTCTATCAGGCTCGAGAGAAAATTCAGACAAGAAAACTGCCTGGTTTCTTCAGAGATTTAATGCGCTGGACATGGATGCCCATGCTCAGCGCCTTTTTTCTCTTCCCCTGGATCAATATAGGTGGCCGGCAGGCCATCTGGTTTGACCTACCTGCACGAAAATTTCATGTTGCCTGGATCACTTTCTGGCCACAGGACTTTATGTTGTTGTCTTGGGCATTGATCATTGCTGCATTTGCCTTGTTTACCGTGACAGTATTAGTTGGCCGTGTGTGGTGTGGTTTTTCCTGCCCACAAACAGTTTGGACGATGCTGTTTATCTCGATAGAGGACTTTTGTGAGGGAGATCGTAACCAGCGAATAAAGCTGGACAAATCACCTTGGGATTTCAGCAAGATAAAAAAACGTGGTAGTAAGCTCTTTTTATGGGGGCTGCTGGCATTTGTTACTGGATTAACATTTGTTGGTTACTTCAACCCAATTCGTGAACTTGTCCCCGGCTTATTGAGTTTCTCTGCACCGCCTGAAGCTGTATTCTGGACATGCTTTTTTGCTGTCATGACCTATATGAATGCCGGCTTTCTACGTGAGCAGGTATGCATATATATGTGCCCCTATGCTCGTTTCCAATCGGTGATGTTTGATGAGGATACCTTGATCGTATCCTACGATGTGGAGCGAGGGGAACCGCGTGGTGCACGCAAGAAGTCGGTTGACCATCTTGCCGAAGGTAAGGGCGATTGTGTTGATTGCTCTCTCTGCGTGCAGGTTTGTCCCACAGGAATTGATATTCGTCATGGGCTGCAATACGAATGTATTGATTGTGGCTTGTGTATTGATGCCTGTAATACAGTGATGGATAAGATGGATTATGAGCCTGGGTTGATCCGGTTCACCACTGAGCGTGCTATGAAGCATGGGAAAACTCATATTCTGAGGCCGCGTTTTATTGGTTACGTTGTGGCGTTGACAATCATGACGGGCGCCTTTGGTTATAATATTTTCACCCGTATGCCACTTGAGGTGAACATTATTCGCGATCGCAATGTGATGTTCCGTGAAAGCACCATGGGATTGGTGGAAAATATTTATACCTTAAAAATCAACAATATGGACACCAAGGATCACCGTTATAGTATTCGGGTAGAGGGTGACTATGAGTTTAGTTACAGGGGCGCAGAGCAGGTTACAGTGGTTGAAGGCGAGGTGATGAGTATGCCCGTCAGCGTTGCATTGGACCCTGGTTTGATGAAAAGCCCGAATGTTGATGTCCTTTTTGTTGTTGAGTCAGTGGATGATCCAGCAATCAATGCCACTGAAGTAAACCGGTTCATTGGTCCGCGTCTGCGCCGCTAGTGCGCATCCGGGTCTACGATTAAGTCCATGAAAGTTTTTGTGAGGAATACCCCTTGAAACAACCGGCTCAGCATTCAGAGGCAAAAGGAGAGACAGGCATGGATGACAAACCGTGGTATCGCCAGTTTTGGCCGTGGTTTTTAATGGCCTTGCCCGGCAGTGTTGTGATTGCGGGTCTGACCACAGTTTATATTGCATTCAATGGCGCAGATACGCTGGTTAATGACAACTACTACCGGGATGGGTTGGCCATTAACCAGAGCTTTGAACAGGATCACTTGGCCACAGCGATGGGGTTGTCAGCGGAGTTGCGCCTGGATAGTGACAGTGGTGAGTTCTTTGTCACCCTGATAGGTGCTGAGGTCAACGCTAGTCACCTGGTACTGCAATTACTTCACCCAACCGATGGGACCCGCGATAGGGACTTGTCCATGTCATTGATGTCTCCCAATCACTACCGTGTAGATTTAGAACGAAATCTCCGTCACCGGTATTATCTGCGGCTGGTTCCGCTACCCGAACAGGAGTGGCGTCTCAGCGGTGAAATTAATTTCTCCGACAGCCAGCAGGTTACCCTGCTAGCTCGATGAGTCACGAAAGCTGCTATCACTGTGGTCTTCCAGTACCAATAAACTCCAGTTTTACGGTTGAGATCGTGGGTGTGAATCGGGATATGTGTTGCCCTGGTTGCCAGGCCGTGGCGACGGCTATTTGCGATGGTGGTCTATCCCGTTTCTATCAATATCGCGCCTCCAATTCCTCCCGACCTGATCTAACCAAGCAAGCTGCACTTGAAGCCTACGATTTACCAGAAGTACAAGCTGACTACGTTGAGCAGCTAGACAATGGTCATCGACAAATCCAGTTATTAGTGGGTGGTATTACCTGTGCTGCCTGTGCCTGGCTCATTGAACACCATCTGAAAAAGCAGCCGGGAGTGGTTGCTGTGAGGGTTAATGTGACCAACCACCGAGCGCTGGTGGAGTGGGATGCAAGCCAGATCAAACTGAGTCAATTGCTCAACGGATTTTTGGCAATTGGTTATGATGCACGACCCGCCAGTGACGAAGAGGCGCGTCAGCTTCGTCAGCATGAGAACCGTCGTTTTATACAGCGCTTAGGTGTCGCTGGTTTTGGCATGATGCAAGCGGGCATGTTGGCGGTTGGCCTTTATGCCGGGGCTTTTCAGGGCATGGACCCTGAGTGGCAAAATTACCTGCGATGGGTGAGCCTGATTTTTGCGTTACCCGTAGTGCTGTTCTCTGCTTTTCCTTTTTTTCAGGCCGCATGGCGGAACCTGCGCTTTGCACACCTGACCATGGACGTGCCTGTTTCACTGGCCATTGGTTTGGCATTTACCGCAAGTTGCTGGGGGACAGTAACGCGATCCGGTGAGGTCTATTTCGACTCGGTAGCTATGTTTACTTTCTTTCTGTTACTCGGTCGCTATCTTGAAATGCGCGTGAGACATCGCAGCGATACCCACGCTGAAGGAATGGGGCAGTTGCTTCCCCCCACAACCGTCAGGTTGTCTGAACACGGTGAAGAAGCTGTGCCAGTTAAAGCGCTGCAGCCGGGCGATTTAATCAGAGTTTCTGCCGGAGATACGATCCCCTGCGATGGTGAAATACACGAAGGTGTTAGTAGCGTGATTGAGGCCGTGTTAACAGGTGAACAGATGCCTGTTTGCAAACAGCAAGGTGATTTAGTCAATGCTGGTACGGTGAATAGTGAGAGTCCATTACTGGTCAGAGTATCGGCTGTGGGTCATCAAACCAGACTATCCGCTATTTTGAAGTTGGTAGAGAAAGCCAAGACAGAAAAGCCCGTACAGGTCGCATTGGCAGACCGAGTGGCGAGCTATTTTGTTCTGGCCGTGTTGTTAGTGGCATTGGTGGTGGCTCTGTGGTGGTGGCAGCATCAACCAGAGCAGGCACTTTGGGTTGTGTTATCGGTGTTAGTGGTGACTTGTCCCTGTGCTCTATCGCTGGCTACACCTGCAGCGATGGCCGTGGCAACGGGCGAACTGCGCCGGTACGGGTTTTTGGTTAGCCGGGGCCATGTCCTGGAAGTGTTGTCGTCCGCAGATCAGCTGATTTTTGATAAAACGGGCACCCTGACACTGGGGAATATGTCCATAGCCCATGTTGTTCCATTAGCTGAGGTTCCGGCCGAGAGTTTGCTGAAGTTGGCTGCCGGGCTTGAAAGTGGCTCCCTGCACCCTATTGCCAGGGCATTTTCTGACATCGCTGATAAGGCTTTGGTGAGAGACGTAAATCAGCAGGTGGGCGCGGGTATATCCGGTACGGTCGAGAATACCCAGTATGCCATTGGCCAGCCTAGCTACATCACGGAACTGTTTGGCTTTGTGGCGCCCGATCTGCCCACTGTGGATCCAGGTCAGTTGCCACTGTTGCTGGCAGATAAAAATCAACCCCTTGGTTGGGTTTTATTACAGGATGAACTGCGTCTTGGTGCGGCTTGTGCCATTACCCGTCTTCAGGCCCTAGGTATAGAGGTGTCACTGCTCAGTGGTGATCGTCAGGCCACGGTAGATGAGATGGCTGAGAAGCTTGGGATTACCGAGCGGTGTGGTGGTATGTCACCAGAACAGAAGTTGGCGCAGGCAAACAGACTACAAAAAGCGGGTCATCGGGTCATTATGGTCGGTGATGGTATTAATGATGTCCCCGTATTAAGCGGTGCAGATGCGTCCGTGGCACTGGGTGATGCTACCGATTTTGCCCGTATTCATGCTGATAGTATTCTCCTGTCGAGCAATCTGGACACATTACCTAAGGCGATCACCTTGGCGAGGAGAACTCGCAGGGTGATCCAGCAAAACCTTGGCTGGGCATTGTGTTACAACCTTCTGGCTCTTCCGTTGGCAGCAGCAGGTATGATTCCTCCATGGGCGGCGGCTATTGGTATGTCCGCAAGCTCATTGCTGGTAGTGCTCAATGCGCTTAGGCTCAATCACATGGGTGACTGATGCGGCCCTTGTATGATGAGAACTCATACAGTGAGACCTTTGCGCGATTGTTCTTTTGCCTTCTAGCGGCGTTAAAAATGTACTCAATCGATCATTTATAAGTATAAACTCCCTCATTCCGTGCGTTTTTGCCTTGCCAGCAAACAAAATTTCGGCTCGTGCAAAGGTCTCACAGTATGTTTTTAACATCCTAATTCTATTTTTTGGTATTCCCGTCAATGGCTAGTCTTTACCTACTTATTCCTGTCTCCTTGATATTTTGTGCATTGGCTATAGCCATATTTTTTTGGGCGGTAAACAACGGCCAATATGATGATCTCGATGGGGAGGGCGCGCGTATTCTCTTTGGGGATGACGATGATTTAGAGCTCTCTCGGGAAGATCACCCCCAGCAAGACCAATCCCAGCAAGACAAGCCTCGGGAAGACACATCCCTGCAGGACGAGGTTCAGGAAGTAAAGCTGGACGAGGTTAAGCCGAGTGAATGAGATCGATGTAATGCCAATGACCGCTATGTTGGTTATTGGTCTCATGGGAGCGGGGCACTGTGCCGGAATGTGTGGCGGTATTGTTGCAGCATTGGGGTTTGCGGCTGATGATAAACGATCGCGCTGGCCAATTCTCCTCAGCTATAACTTGGGTCGAATTGTTTCCTACGGTCTGTTGGGTGCGCTGGTTGGATTGCTTGGATATTTTGGTCAGCACTTTTTGTCGATGGGCCCATGGTTACGTGCAATCGCTGGTATCTTGCTGATTTTAATGGGGTTGTATATGGCTGGTTGGTGGCGGGTGTTGTCGTGGCTGGAAAGAGCCGGGCAACATTTGTGGCGGCGACTGGAGCCCTTGAGTAAAGGACTGTTCCAAGTTAGATCAGTGGGCAAAGGGTTTTTTTATGGCATGTTATGGGGCTGGCTGCCCTGCGGTCTTGTGTATACAGCATTGGCTTATGCGGGCGCATCTGCAACACCGGTAACGGGTGCAGTGGCCATGATGGCTTTTGGTGTCGGGACATTGCCTGCGATGTTAGCCGGTGGTATTTTCTCTAGCCAATTGCGTCACTGGCTACAGGGAAAGCTGTTGCGGGTGATGATGGCATTGATATTAATTATTTTTGGTAGTTGGACGGTATGGAGTGCCTATTTTCACTCCCATTCTCACTCCCACTCTCATTCTTCCTCTACAGAAGCTGCGTCGGATTCTGAGCATGAGCATATGCATCATTAACCCAGCTAAGAAACCTTTTCCTGAAGCCCTTGTAGTTGACATTGGTCAAGCCATGGGGTTGACTTCGAGGGTATAAAAGTTACTACCAAATGGTTAGTTGAAAACTGGCTGATCGGTAGATATAGCTAAGGCACAAATACAATTAGAGCAATAAAAAATGCGAGGGGTTTTATGTTAGGTCATATGTTCGGATTGCTATACGATCCACAGGCTGAGTGGAAAAAACTTGCTGAGTTGTCTGATGAAGCTCTGAAGCGAATGAGTATCTATTTCATTTTTCTTGGAATGATACCGGCTATTGGCTTTTATATTGGTACCACCCAGTTTGGTTGGACAATAGGTGACGGTGACCCTGTTCGTATTACAGAAAGTAGTGCCATTCCTTTAGCCGTACTCTTTTATTTTGCACTGATGGGTGCCTTGGTCTTTATTGGCCTAATGATTCACTGGATGTCCAAAACCTATTCGGCAAGCCTGCATGCTTATAAAGGTTTTGTATTTATGGGCTTGTGCTCTATCCCGGTTTTTTTGGCGGGTGCCTTTGCGGCGTACCCTATTTGGTGGCTCGACATAATTATTGCCACGGCAGCCTGTAGTTACGCTATTCGTCTTATATATTTGGGTATTCCGGAGATGATGAAAGTACCAGAAGATTTAGGGTTTCTTTATGCCAGCGCCGTTTTTGCCGTTGCCCTGGTTTACGTCGTCGCTGTGTTAGTTGCTACTGTATTGCTTTGGGAGTACGTCGCTGCACCAGAGTTTACTAACTGAGAACAGTTAATTTTAAAAAAGCCGGGTATAAATTTATACCCGGCTTTTTTATGTTCGCGGATTAGAGCCTGTTTATCCGCTAAGATGAGACGAAATTTTAGGGCGTAATAAAAGGCATAATAAAAGGAGTAATAATATGCGGCTACTACATACCATGTTACGGGTGGCTGACCTTGAGAAATCCATTACCTTTTACACGGATGTTCTGGGTATGACGTTGTTATCTCGTAAGGATTACCCTGAGGGTTGTTTTACCTTGGCCTTTCTTGGGTATGGCCCTGCATCGGAGAATACGGTGCTGGAGTTGACCTACAACTGGAATACTGACAGTTATGCCCTGGGCGAAGGCTATGGCCATATTGCTATCGGAGTAGATGACGTTTATGCCGCCTGTGATCGGATTCGTGAAGCCGGAGGTGTGATTGTAAGAGAGCCCGGCCCGATGAAGCATGGGGCGACGGTGCTGGCTTTTGTGGATGATCCTGACGGCTATAAAATCGAATTACTTTCCGACGGATAAGGCTGAGCAACAGACCAAAAACTCTCACGCTTAGAGCTTGTTTTAAGGTCAGAGCTGTTGCTACTTACAGCGTCTAATGGCCGCGCGGGTGGCCACAGGTCCCACTATTTCAAATAGGGCGGTAGCGGCGATGGTCACCGTCAGGATCGTGTCTGCATGTTCTGGCAACAATTGGCCAACAATGAGCGCCATCCCTACAGCGACACCCGCCTGGGGTAGCATGGCTGCACCCATCCACCGGGCATTGGAGCCAGACATGCCGAAAAGTCGCCCGGCGGTCCAGCCACCGACGATCTTGCCTATTAAACGAAGAACAATATAAAGCCCGCCGATAAGCCCTATATCCATAAAAGTTCCAAGATTCAGAGACGCACCGGCAAGAATAAAGAACAACACTAAAAAAGGGCTTTGGATATTCCTGATGGCGTGGAAAGGCCTAGTGTGGTGGGTGGCTAGATTGGCAACAGTGGCACCCATGGCCATTGCAGCGAGAAGATAGGATACCTCTAGCCATAACGCCAATCCTCCACAGAGACATACCAGTCCTAGAGCCTCTATCAAGGTAGGTTCGCCTTCATGAATCCGTCCAGAAAGAAAGGCCATGGGAAGCCCTACTGCTACGCCAAGTAGCAATGCACCCATGATTTCCCATAGGCCGCTGACAAATATCGGAAGATCATTGGGTGAGCCGATACTCGTTGCTACAGTGAGACAAAGGCTGAAAATCAATAGCCCCCATGCATCGTCTAGGGCTACGACACCCACCAAAATTTTGCTAAATTGACTGTTGTTTTTGAGCTCATTAATGACCGATACGGTGGCTATCGGATCGGTGGCTGTTGCGATGGCTGCCAGCAATAGAGCGGCTTCCAATGGCAGGGGGCTGAATGCCAGCAGTCCAATTGAAACTACGGCGAGCGTTATCAGTGCAGCGCCTAGTGAAAGTCCAACAATCTGTGTGCCGTGCAGTTTAAATGTAGCGCGTGTGAGGGTGCTACCCAGCAGGAAGCCCACCATGACGAGTGCCAGTATGGATATATTTTTAAACCAGAATTCTCGTGTTTCCTGAAACAAATCCAAGCCACTAGGACCGATGAGAACACCCATAAGAATTAAGAGGGTGACTCGTGGTAGGGCCGTGATGCTACCCAGCCAGAACGTGAGTAGCCCGAACAGTAATAGTGATCCCAATGTAATAAGTGTTTCTGGCATAGGTCGCTTTTGATCGCTGTGGTTGGTCGCTGCCCGAAGTCTCGGTGTTTATAAAATCGATTTCACCAAGCGACATCATCTAATTGTTCAGTATAGC
Source organism: Porticoccus sp. (assembly GCA_011049795.1). Next base: position 5,533 of record DRHD01000028.1, on the reverse strand, counting down.
TACCTGTATAGGGTGAGGGTATGTTGCGCTATTGTTAATAGATCAAATAATTATTAATCATGTTGATGGTGGTAGGACAACTATACTAATTAGTGTGGAAAATTGTGTGTTGAATGAGGTGGTGAATCATGAGTATCTCTCCAGCGTTGACGAATTATTTAAGTCAAAAAAATGTTCATTATGAGGTGCTTGAGCATGCCAGTACGTCAAGCTCATTGGCGACGGCGAGAGAGGCTCATGTGCCAGCGGATAAGCTGGCTAAGGCCGTGGTGGTTAAAAGGGGGAATGACTACGCCATGTGCGTTATTCCTGCATCAAACCAGCTAGTTCTCGAATGGCTCAAATACGGTCGGCAACACGAGTATGAAATTGCTTCAGAAGATGAATTGTCAGGGTTGTTTACAGGCTGCCAGGATGGCGCAATTCCAGGATTAGGAGAAGCGTTTGAAATGGATGTCATCATTGATAATGAGTTACTGGATATGAAAGATGTCTATGTTGAGGCCGGCGACCATAGCCATTTATTACATATCAGTCATCGTGACTTTAGTCGGTTGATGGCAAATGCCTGGATTGCTCCCATCAGCTGTCTGAAGGGTAGCAAGGATGACAGTCACTACCTGTAGGGTATGACTGGATTGGGTATGGTCAGGCGATGTGATTAAGTGGTTGAATGACAGCAGCTAGCATGGATCCCAAAATGACACAGGGTTTCCATATAACTGGAGTGACTGATGTCCCTTGATTTATCGCCGCTTGAGCTGCGCCACAGGATTCGGCGTGGTGAGTTTACTGGAAATACCTCCGGTTTTTGCTCTGGATTTGTCCAGGGAAATGTCGTGATTCTGCCCAGTGATTGGGCGACAGAATTTTTACAGTTTTGCCAGCGCAATCCCAAACCGTGCCCACTGATTGGAATGGCAGAAAAGGGTGATCCCACATTGCCTCTGTTAGGTGAAGACGTGGATATTCGCACTGACCTTCCTAGTTACCGTATTTTCAAAGAGGGGGTGGTGGTGGATGAGGTGTCAGATATTAGCGGCCTGTGGCGTAACGATTTGGTGACGTTTGTGTTGGGTTGCTCCTTCTCCTTTGAAGAGGCATTGTTGGCAGATGGTCTCGAGGTACGGAATGTCACCGAAGGGGTCAATGTCCCCATGTATCGCACCAATATAGATTGCGAGTCAGCGGGACGATTTGGTGGCAAGATGGTGGTGAGTATGCGGCCATTTGTGGAAGCTGATGCTAATCGTGCTGCTCAAATCTGCACTCAATTCCCCTCGGTACATGGCGCCCCGATTCATGTGGGAGATCCTTCTCTCATTGGTGTCAATGATATCAATAGCCCCGACTTTGGCGACATGGTAACCATCAAGCCTGACGAACTACCCGTATTCTGGGCCTGTGGGGTCACACCACAGGTGGCGCTGGAGCAGGCCAAGCCGCCCCTGTGTATCACCCACAGTCCAGGCTGTATGCTGGTCACTGACCTGAAAAACAGCGAATTAGCTGAATGATAAACGTGCTATTTTAACGAGAGCACTTAAGTTAGAGAGTACTTAAGTTATAGGCTTAACAGAGTATTACCGGAGGTAACTTATATATGAAGGTAACTATGTATGGAGGCTAAGCCATTACTGCTCAACTGTGATTTGGGAGAAAGCTTTGGTGCCTGGACCATGGGTATGGACGAGGTGGTGATGCCCCATATTGATCAGGCTAATATTGCCTGCGGTTTTCACGCGGGTGACTATATGGTGATGCAGCGCACCTTGAAGCTTGCTGGTGAACATAACGTGATGATTGGTGCCCACCCCGGTTATCCAGACTTGGTGGGTTTTGGCCGTCGTTCTATTCCCCATACTCCTGAAGAAATTATGGCGCTGATTCATTATCAGGTCTCCGCGCTGGATGGCATGGCCAAAACCCAAGGCCTAGAGATGCAGTATGTGAAACCCCATGGTGCCCTCTATAACGACATGATGGCAGATACCGAAACTCGACGCGCTGTGATGAAATCTATAGCGGCGTTTTATCGCCCGGTTAAATTGATGTTACTGGCGACGCCCAGGGCCGATGAGCATCTAGAAGAAGCGAAACAGTTAGGGGTTGAACTGTGGTTTGAGGCATTTGCTGATCGTTGTTACGACGACGATGGCACACTACTGTCTCGGGCCAAGTCTGGTGCAGTACACGGCAGAGAAAAAATGTTGGCTCAGGCGAGGCAGCTGAAAGAAGAGGGAACGGTGACGACAGTGGGTGGCCATACACTCGTACTGAATGCCGACACCCTCTGTGTACATGGTGATAATCCTGAAGGGGTTCAGGCTATTCAGGAAATTCGGGCGTTGATTGACGGATGAATATCTCCGTCGCGGGTGAAAACTCTTTGATGATCTATTTTGGTGAAGAGACCTCCCCAATCGTTTCCGCCAGAGTACAGCACGCTGTACATTTACTTGAACAGGCATTCGGTTCTGTACTGATTGATATGGTGCCTTCCTATGCATCCCTGCTGGTCATTTATGATCTATTTCGTACAGATATTCATACCATTCGCCCACAAATTCGTGAGGTATTAGCGGGTCTGGATCAGGTTGAAGTGCAAGATGGCGCGTTGGTAGAACTGCCTGTGTATTACAGTCTTGAGTCCGGGCCAGATTTACAGACATTGGCTGATCGCGCGAGCTTGGGGGTAGATGATGTGATTCAACTGCATCAAGCTCAGGAATATCGTGTGTATGCCATTGGCTTTGCGCCAGGATTTGCCTATTTAGGGCAGGTGGATGAACGCATTGCTGCACCCCGATTAGCCACACCGCGGCAGAAGGTGCCCCGTGGTGCCGTAGGTATCGCTGACCGCCAAACAGCAATTTATCCGACAGCCTCACCTGGAGGCTGGAACCTGATTGGTCTGTGTCCCCAGCTTATGTTTGATCCCAATGCTGATCCGAGTATGCCGGTTCAGGTAGGTGACAGGGTGCGCTTTAAGGGCATCGACCGACAGAGCTTTTTAGAACTGGGCGGTATGTTGTGAATGGTGTTGTGAATAATGCTGTGAGAACTTCAGCATTTATCGTTGAGCAGCCCGGTATGCTCACCCTGATACAAGATGAGGGGCGCTTTGGTGCTCATCGCCTGGGCCTGTCCACCGGTGGTCCCGCAGACCCTCTGGCTTTTCATTGGGCCAATCGGCTTTGTGGCAATAAGCTGGGTGTTTCCGCATTGGAAGTCAGTGTGGGTGGTTTGGTGTTGGAGGCAAACGTAGCTACTCGAATAGCCGTTTGTGGTGCTCATATGCCACTCACCATTAACCATAGGGCAAAGTCACTGTGGCGCAGCCATCAAGTTAAACCGGGCGATAGAATTGAACTGGGCTTTGCCAATGAAGGTGTGCGAGCCTATTTTGCCGTGGCTGGCGGGTTTGATATCCCCACCATATTTGGCAGTACCTCCACGGTTGTTCGTGAGTCCATGGGTGGGCTAAACGGAGGAAAGTTACAGTCGGGCGATGTCCTGCCCTGCAAGGAAGATTTAAATGGCCGTTGTTTTATGTTGCCCAGGGGTTACCGGCCACTGTATGGCCACCATGCAATGTTGCGAGTGATACCGGGCTACCAGCAACACAGTTTCAGCCGCCAGCAGCAACGACGTTTCTTTAGCCATGAATATACCGTCTCTATCCACTCTGACCGTATGGGCTGTCGCTTGGAGGGGCCGGGAATTAGCGCCAATATAAAGGGCATTCTGTCTGAAGGGATTTGCCTGGGTGCGATACAAGTCCCCCCCGATGGTCAGCCGATTATTTTGATGCAGGATCGACAGACCATTGGTGGTTATCCAAAATTGGGTTCAGTGTTGTCTCTGGATGTGTCGCGACTGGCTCAACTTAGACCCGGTAGTAAGGTGACGTTTGCCCCGATCACCGTGGAGGAAGCACACAACATGCATCATTTGGCCACCAGTTATTTTGAACAGGTAAAGCCGGAACCTTGTTAAGTAGAAGAGAGTAAGCAGTAGACCGCTATCAGGAGGGCGCTGCTAGCTAGAAGGGGAGCACTACCAGGAGAGTGCTATGACAACTGCAAAGGACTTGATTCTCAGTCAGAAGATAGAAGACCTGTTGGTTGCCCGCAATCTGCGGGGGATGAAAACAGTACAGCCTGCACTACAGCCAGGCTATTGCATGCGTGCGGCCAGAATGATGTTGGATTGCACCGGTACCGTACTGATTAGCACCGGATTCCCGGTAAAAGACACCTTTGAAACGGATGGTCCATTGGGTGCCATTGCACTTTATCGGGCGATGGAAGCATTGGGTTCAACACCGGTACTGGTTTGCGGAAATCCATTAGCGAGGGCTCTGGGTGATGAGTATCGGGTACATCGACTCGATGTTAATCAACGAGAGAGTGTCACACAGGGAGTTCAACGGGGCCACGCACAACAGGTTATTGATCTTTTCCAGCCAGAATTAGTGATGACAATAGAGCTACCCGGCCGGGCTGAAGATGGTTGTTACTACAATATGCATGGTGTGGATATTAGCCCCCTTACTATTTGCTTTGATGATGTCTTGAAAATGGCCAATTGCCCTACGGTGTCTATTGGTGATGGAGGCAATGAAGTAGGTATGGGCAACATCGCTGGTGCGCTGTCATCTCTGGATATTATTCCTTCTGCGACCACCTGTGATGAGTTGATTATTGCCGATGTCTCCAACTGGGCTGCCCACGGGTTAATCGCCATGGTGTCACATTGGACGGGCGAAGATATGCTGAAGGATTGGGATAACCAGGCCGTATTGGGGTACCTTTCCCAGCATGGCAGTGTTGATGGTGTGACTGGCAACAAAACACTCACTGAAGATGGCTTACCCTGTGAAAAGAGCGAGCGACTGATACAGGAATTAAGGCGTTTAACCGGGTTTTGTCAGGACTCGGAATAACAGGCCACCTGTCTTACAAAATAAGAAGGAATTTACTTTGCCTGATTAGGGCCTCACTGATAGTATTTCTGGGTTTTTCTTTGGCCATTTCAGCAGTCACAATATCAGTGCTTGAAGGCACTATATCTATAATTAAGTAGTGTTTATAATTAAATAGATCGTTAATCAGACGGACATTAAGTAAACAAACTGACATTAAATAAACCGACATGAAAGAGGCGGGAATGAACGGGGTGGGAATAAAATGGACAGGCAATTAGGTGATGCGATGAGTATTGTTTATCTGAACGATGCCTACTTGCCAATGGCAGAAGCAAAAATATCTCCCATGGACAGAGGGTTCCTGTTTGGTGATGGTATCTATGAAGTCGTGCCATCCTATAACGGACAAATGATCGGTTTTGTACCGCATATTGACCGTATGAACAATGGTATGGAGGCTGTTGGTATCGAACTGGGCTGGTCACACCAGCAATGGAAAGACGTCTGCGATAACCTCATTGAAAAAAATGGATCAGGCAACCTGTCGCTTTACCTGCACGTCAGCCGTGGGGCCGACACAAAACGGTTTCATGCCTACCCTGA
>DRHD01000027.1 GCA_011049795.1 Porticoccus sp. | reverse complement strand
GTGTCATACCATGCTTTCATCACACCGCCCGATACTGAAATACCAGCAAGTTTATCAGTTGTGGGAGCGCCAGTAACTAACGTCACCTCTTCAGTAACGCCCCCGGCCCTGAATTGAAAACTAAGCGTACCGGCTGTAGTTGTGTCAACTATTCGTATCCAATTATTTGCGTCAACTGTATAGGATAAAATATCCCGTTCGGTTGTATCCCATGCGTCTTTTTGCATCCATAAGATGGCGTGGAAGCTGGTCGGGTCTAGCTTGCTGTTGTGTTCAGCGCTTTCAACATCTAAATAAGTAGTAGCGCCGTCGCCGAGATAACGCAACCCCAGGTTGCCGCCCGCCGCTTGCCCGACAGCCGCCGCCGTGTTGTCGCCGTTCATGGGGTTGGCTTCGGTGATGGAGATGTTGTCGATGTATACGCCGCCGTCATTGGTGGCGTTGCGTTCTTGTGCAATTAAATAACGAGTATCGGAAGAATGCATAAAATTTATTGTAACATTTATAAATGTTGTATCGGCACTTATGAGGCCATCATACAGTGTTGGCACTGACGATGTTGGTCCAAGCCCCACCCTCACATTTCCACCAGATCCTAAATGACGATTATCGAAGTTTAATCGATAAATTTGTCCTCTTGTCAAAATTGTATCCAGATCAAAGCTCATCCAGGCCCCATTCGCCTGAAATATTCCTTTGAGGCTGAAATTCCCTGCTGATTTTATTGACGAATCAGACGTTAGTATTACCGCATTAGAAGCCCACCCAGTCGTTGCATCAGCTTCATTGCCGTTCGGGTCACTAGCTGCATTAGCCGTAACGTACAACTCCGCCCCCGGAAAGTCGCTCGATGCGGCGATGTTGGTTTGTTGTACCTCAACTATTTTTAGATCAATATCACCAATAAAATTAACATCACCTTGCCAGTTTAGGTTATTATTTGCAGTACCTGCCGTGACAAATTCGGTATAGGTATCATTAGCGCCACGAAAGGGTGATGCAGCCCCTCCGATGTTGATACGTGCATTACCAGCACTTATATTCGATATCGTAAAAACAATTTTGTATGTCTTGCCTTTACCAATGCTACCGGGAAGTCCAAGACTAGTTATTCCCCCTTGTGTACCGTCCGAATGAGCAACTTCACTACCTAAATCAGACCAATTGGCGGGTGGGGCAAAATAACCAGCATACGTAAGTGAGGCAACATTCCGCCCCAACGCCAACGCACGGTTAGTCGCCAACGCAACAGCGCCGGAGGTTTCCTGCATGTGCCACCAGTCGACATTGGCTATGCCGTTTAGGAAGTCCTCAAATGGCACAGCACCCAGGACAGCTATTTTGCGGTGAAATGACAATGGCATAGTTAGTCCATCCAATACCAGAATTCGACTTTTATATCATCGACGGCAGGGTAAGTCTTCGTTGCGGTATTTTCCAACCGGACATAAAAAGAACCAGCGCCAGGTTCGCGCACCTCAGTTTTGCTTATCGCTTTGTACACCTTGCTATATGCGTTGCCGTTAGCAGTAATATAATCGGCTGCATTAATCGTAACTATACCAAGCTCCAAATCGCCATCAGCAACCGATGGTGCAAAGGCGACTGAGTCTGCAATAGCGCTTGGTTCGGTGCGATAAATGTGGATGATATAAGGCACGTCTTGTCTGGCTTTGTCACGGATAGAAACACCACGTAATAACATGCCGCCACCCGAACCGGTCTTGACAAGTCCTATCGGGCCTAACGCATCATTGGCGGCGTATTCGGTTGTCTTAACGACAAAAGCAGTGTCGTCGGTTTGTGTCATTACAAAATCTAGTGTCCGGTTGTATTGTGGCATTATGATTTAGCCTTCCGTGTCCGCTTAGGTTTCACGTTTGCTTTCCTGATTTTGTCGTTTTCGACTGTTAGCTCTCTTGCTTCGTCTTCAATGCGCGGCCAATCTGGCTCAATCTCTTCAGGCGCTTGCACTATTGGCTCAACATATTCAAAAGCGTTGCCATTGTCGATTAGATAACGGGCCAGCCCGAACAGCTTAGGGTCGCTCTGTTCATAAATACCCTCTTCAATAGGTTTATCTGCGCGGTTTTCTTCGTAACGTTTCCATACTTGGATTTTCATTGTTGCTTCCTTTCGTATGAGGTATTACCGGGCGTGATATTCACCACCCGGTGTTCCCTTGTTTTCGTGTTTATTATCCTACCGTGACATTAGTCAAGTTACCGGTGAAATATTCGCCACCGTCGGCATAAATGTCACATGAATCACCTATAGCTCCACCAAATGTCAGTGTATCATTATCACCATTGATTAAATCAGTGGCAGTGATAACGTGAGCATGTGCGGTCTGCGCTACGATGGTCATTATTTGACCATCCAAATCAGGATTAGTCGGTGCAGCCAATGTTACGGCTAACGTCGATGCCTGTGTTAGAAACACGACCCTTGTGCCGAGGGTTATTGCTCCGTCCTCGGAAACTCGTTGAAATGCGATAGGAGAGGTGTTTACATTCCCGTCACTTTTGTTTGGTACTGGACTATCACTCATTATGTTACTCCTTATGTGATCACGAAACCGTCAGCCGACATACAGCCAATGGCGCGATTAGCCGCGTTATGTGTCAATTCTATTGGATCAGTTGCGAAAATATCGCAACGGCGATAAATGATATGCCCAACTGTGGCATTATCATCTATACCGATAGCGCATGTTTCACTACCCCAACCAAAGAAACAATTGACAAACTCAGAGTTGTAACCGTTTATCACTGTTGAACCAATTTGCAGGGCCGCATCAGCACCACTAATATTGCAGTTTGTGACTTTGCAACCGTGGAAATGTGTTCCGGTAACACTGAAACCAACATCATTAGAATTTGTGATTGACGATTGATTCAACCAATGACAATCATCCATTACCAGACCACTGCCAATAGCAATTTCAAAACCAACTGCCGGAGCACCTGCCGGTGAACCATTTGTCGCAAATACACAATGTTCTATGCGACTACGAAAGATATTGCTCATCTGGAAAGCGTAACCACCGTTACCGGCTTGAAACTGAAAACCCCGCATCCGCAGTCCGCGTACTGAACTTGTACCAGATAAACCATTTTCACCCGTTCCAGTATCAGCACCAATGCGGGCAATGCCTGCGCCATTACCGAATGGATCAGCGCCCAATCCTATCAAATCACAATAGGAAGGTAGGGCGGTTATTTCGCTGTATGGCGTTCCTGTGCCTTGAGCGAAAATCTGATTGCGGATATATTGATTTGTACTGTTTGGAAAAACAGCACTAATCCGATATGCCTCAGCCGCCGTGATAGCAGTGGATACTTCATCCATTGCGTTTTCCCAATCAGAACCATCGCCACCCGATGAACCGGTGATGTTGTTGACATAGTATTGCCTGCCGGGATAATCACCGCCGGGATAACCATAAACTGCCTGACCATCGCGCAAGTCAGCTAAATATGACTCGTCCGCTTTCATGTATTTGCCTCTACTCCTCGGCATCATGCACCTCCTACAATGCAACCGTCAGATTGTAAATGACCGAAGCTGCACTAGCCGAACGGTTTTTGAAGGCCACGCGGAACGAAGCCACGACCTCTGTGGTGTCTGAGCGAATATCCGGCATGGTTGCAAACTTGATTTGACGTTTCCATACCATGGCCCAATAACGGGGATAGAAACGCCCGATGCTCCCCAGTGTATTGT
>DRHD01000026.1 GCA_011049795.1 Porticoccus sp. | reverse complement strand
GTTGAAGGGTTTAGCTCGGTCATGGTAATAATTGTGGAGGGGCGATTACCGGGAATGGCACGATGGGCGGCCATCCGGTCGGCTTCGTCAGGGGCGGTCCCGGCCTCGATTAAGGCTGCTCTGGCTGTGGCTTGATCTTGTCCATCCATCAGTGCCTCCGCTTGAGCCAGGCAATTGGCGACCAGATGCAAGTGCTGTTCGGCATTGCTATGGCTTGATAACGGCAAAATGAAATCAACGGGTATCAATTGTGTACCCTGATGCAGTAACTGATGGAACGAGTGTTGGCCATTGCTGCCCGCCGCCCCCCAGATAACCGGGCTGGTGGCGTAGGGTAGCGGCTTGCCGTCCTGGCTCACCTGTTTGCCATTGCTCTCCATAATCAGCTGCTGCAGATGGTCGGGTAAGAGTCTGAGGTTGTGATCATAAGGCAGTACGGCGCTGGATGAACTCCCCCAAAAATTGACATACCAGATTTCCAGCATGGAGAGGATAACGGGTAGATTGTTTGCCAGTGGCGCGCTGGAAAAATGCTCATCCATGGCTCTGGCACCATTGAGTAAGGCGCGGAAGTTATCAAATCCGGTAGCAATGGCGATGGAGAGGCCAACCGCAGACCACAGTGAAAAGCGGCCTCCTACCCAGTCCCACATGGGCAAAATGTTTGCGGCGGCGATGCCAAATTCTGCACAGCGATCAGGGCGAGCCGAAATGGCAATAAAGTGATTGGAAAGGTCGGTCTGTGCTGCTGCTCCCTGGCTCAGCCATTTTTTCGCGGCTCGGGCGTTGGTTAAGGTTTCCAGGGTGGACCAGGATTTTGAAGCGACAATAAAGAGCGTCGTTTCACGGTTGAGGCCGGCGAGGGTTTGTTGCAGGTCACTGGGGTCAATATTAGCTACAAAATGAACCGTAATACCTGGCTGCTGGAACGGTTGTAGCGCTTCTACCACCATTCTAGGGCCAAGGTCGGAGCCGCCAATGCCGATGTTGACAACATCGGTGATGGCTTGCTGGCTAAAGCCCAGCCACTGGCCGTGGTTAAGTTGCTCGCTGATCCGCTGCATATGTTGCAGGCAGTTGTCGACGTCAAGTTGCTGGGCTTCCAGACCCCAAGGGCCTCTGAGGGCCATATGCAAGGCGGCACGATGTTCGGTAAAATTAACCGGCTTGCCGGAAAATAACGCCTCGATCCGCTGGCTCATGCCGGCATCTTCAGCCAGTGCAATCAGATGGGCTAAAATAGATTCGTCGATATGATTGCGCGATAGATCGGCATTTATTCCGGCAGCGTTAAATCGAAGTGCACTGCAGCGGTTGCTGTTCTGGGCAAAATAGGTCTTGAGGTGCCGGTTTTTGGCGAGCTCCGCATCCTGTTCCAGCTGTTTCCAGCTTGTTCGTTCACAGGGATTGAAGCCCGTGTTCGGGTTTGAGTTGGTCTCGTTCACAGATTATGGCCTTGGTGTTTTGTTATTGAGAGATTTTTGGCTGCTAGCTATTGGCATAATTCCCATTATAAAGCATCGTTTTAAATACAAGCTATATTAAAATGTATTAACTGTTAAGTGGAAGTTATTGATAATAAGACCATATTTAGCTGGCGCTATAGCGAATTTTGTTTATATTAAAGTGTTTTAGTAGTGAAAACTCTCTTTAGAATACACAGATAAGATAGCCTATCTTGGCTTATTTGGCGTTACTGAACGCAAGGAAAAAGAAGCCCGACGTGTTACATATACAAATATTTAATCACCATATAAAGCTGCCTTATGTGTTGTTGTGGATTCTGGAGTTTACCATTCTAGTTGGCTGCGCCTATATAAGCGTCATTTACAGCGGTGGCAGGGAGAGTGTAGGTGTTTTTGACCCGCCAAGTTTTCAGTACGGGCTTATCTTTGCCAGTGTGATGATGCTTTCAGCTTTTGCCATGGGAGTATACGAGGCCGGGGTTAGCGAAGGCTTTGGCAGTATGATGGTAAGAACGGTGGTTAGTTATTGCCTGTTGGGCGCTTTGGCCATGCTGATTCTCTATTATCTTGTTCCTGCACTTTCCATTGGTCGAGGAGCCTTATTCGGTGCTGTAATGTTGGCGTTGGGGGCGGTGCTATTGCTGCGTAGGTTATTTTATTCATTGGTCGATATTGCCAAATTAAAGCGCAGGATATTGGTGTTGGGTGCGGGGAAGCGTGCGAAAAGCATTTTAGACAACATCAGTGAAGAAGCATTGATTGGTAGTGAAATAGTTGGTTTTATACCCACGGATCAAGATGCGTGTGAAATAGAGCCGCGATGGCTGTTAAATGCCGCGGGTGGTATCGAGCGTTTAGTCAAGAAACATCATGTTGACGAGATTGTTATCGCTGCTGATGAGCGGCGTCGGGATCGAGGGGGTTTTTTCCCGTTGGAAGACCTGCTTGATTGTAAAATGGCAGGTACTCAAATCACTGAGGTGGTTGAGTTTTATGAGCGTGAATTTGCCCGCATCGAGTTGCCTGAGATTAATACTAGCTGGATGGTGTTTAGTGATCAGTTCAGATATAGCTTGATACGCGATAAGAGTAAGCGACTATTTGATCTCTCCGTCAGCTTAGTATTATTATTTTTTGCCTGGCCTTTTATGTTGTTGACGGCGGTAAGTGTCTATCTGGAAAGTGGATCCCCGATCATTTACAGGCAGGATCGCGTTGGTTTCAAGGGGCGAGTATTTCCCATCTATAAATTTCGGAGTATGTGTCAGGATGCCGAAAAGGATGGTAAGGCTAAGTGGGCACAAAAAAATGACAGCCGTATTACCAGGGTGGGTGCTTTTATTCGCAATACCCGTTTGGATGAGCTTCCCCAGATTTTTAATGTGCTGCGGGGAGAAATGAGCTTTGTCGGGCCGCGTCCTGAGCGACCAGAGTTTGTGGCCGAGTTAAATGAAATGCTACCTTTTTATGATCTTAGGCATCGTGTTAAGCCGGGTATAATGGGTTGGGCGCAATTAAAGTATTCCTATGGCGCATCGCTTGACGATGCTGCAAATAAATTAGTTTATGATCTTTACTACGTAAAAAACCACAGCCTGTTGTTGGATGTGCTGGTTGCTGTGCAGAGTGTTGAAGTGGTTTTATTGGGTAAGGGTGTTAGATAGGCAGGTAAGGCTGAGGGACTATGAAAAAAATATTTTACAATTTCATGCGCAAGCATATAAATGCAAGGCTGGCTCGTTTACTGTTACCGTTTACCGGTACTAGTAAAACGCTATATCGTGGCTCACTGCTGTTATCGGCGGTGATTTTTATCAGTGGCTGTGGCTCATCAACGCTAAACAATACTCCGTTACCCACGGATGTTCAGGAGTATAGCTCTGAAGCCTACCGAATTGGTGTTGGCGATACCATCCGAATTGCAGTTTGGGGGAATGATCAACTATCGCTTGATGTGCCTGTTAGGCCCGATGGTAAAGTATCAATGTCGCTAATAGGGGATGTGCTGGCGGCGGGTAACACTACGGAATCATTGGCACAATCGATCACCCAGTCGCTGCTGGTATATATAAAAAATCCCCAGGTTACGATAATTGTGACCAATCCCAGTAGTTCGGATTTTCAGCATAGGGTTCGTGTTACCGGTGCGGTGAATTCTCCCCAGTCCATACCTTATAGAAAAGGTATGACCGTGTTGGATTTAGTCTTGACCGCGGGTGGGCCTAACGAGTTTGCACGACCCAACAATTCAAAGTTGTATCGGCGTGCCGAAGGCGAGATCAAGGTGTATCCGATTTACCTCGATGATATTTTAAAATCCGGAAAACTGGAAACAAATTATATGTTGGTGCCTTCGGATATTGTGACGGTTCCTGAGCGGTCATTCTAAAATATTAACTATTAAAGGGTAAGAATGGAAACTGCAGTAATCTTTGAAATTATCTCCGCCGTATGGAGAGAACTGGTCAAGTGGCGATTGTGGGTGGTCGGCTTTTTTATACTTGCGGCCTTTTCGATATTGGGTGTGGGTTTAATGTGGCCTGAAAAATATGAAACCAGCACGATGCTTTATGCGGATGTGACAAATATCATTGAGCCGTTACTAAAGGGGCGGGCTGAGATAACCTCGATTGATCGCTCCGGGCAGGCCCGGGAGCTTATTTATACTCGTCGTATTATGAAGCGAGTCGCCCTCGAGAATGGCCTTTTTGATAGTGCTGCATCCATTGAGCGTCAGGAAAGTGAAATCAATTCGTTACGCGCCAATATTACTATCAAGGCGGAGGGAAAGAATTACTTCAGAGTGGTTTATAAAAATAATAGTCAGGACGCGTCCTTTCGGATTTTGAATTCAGTGGTTGATGCCTTCATTAGGGATACTTCAGAGCGAAGGCGTATGGAGAGTCGGGAAGCGTTTGAGTTTATAGCGCAGCAGGTTTCGGCCTATAAGCGGCAGTTGCTCTCGGCTGAAAAGCTGTTAAAGGATTTCAGATCAAGAAATTTGGACGGTAGTCTTCAAAGTGTAAATGCCAGAATAAATCAGCTGAGACAAGGTGTTGAAGAGCTGAAGTTAACGATTAGCGAGATAGATGCCCGTGAACGATCATTGCAGGAACAGTTGAAAAATGAAAGTGAGCACTTAAGTACTCAAAGTAAGGTTGAAGAGCAGCGTAGTCGATTAGATGCGCTGAAAGGTCGATTGGATATACTGCGATTGAGTTATCAGGAGACTTATCCCGATGTCGTTTCGTTAAAAGAGCAAATAAAATCACAGGAATTAGTTGTAGAGGCAATGCAGGATAGCTCCTATGTGGCGGGGGCGTCCGCCTCGGGGTCATTGCAAAACCCGCTGTATGAAGAGTTGCGAAAGCGCCAAGCTGAGACGGAAGTTGATTTACGCAGTCAGCGCAGGCGTAAGCAGTCAATGGAAAACATGTTGGGTGAAGAGTACGAGCGGGCAAAGCGCGTTGCTTCGAAAGAGGCTGAGCTTTCGGAATTAGTCCGTGATTATGATGTTAATCGTGAAATCTATGAAGAAATGCTAGAGCGCAAAGAGAGTGCTCGTTTGTCTATGGTACTGGATGTCGAGGGGCAAGGAGTCAGTTTTAAAATTCAAGAGCCTGCGGTTTTTCCTTTGCAGCCCTCCGGCTTAAGATTTATTCATTTTC
>DRHD01000025.1 GCA_011049795.1 Porticoccus sp. | reverse complement strand
GGTCTACGATGTAGGTTTTGTCCAATTTGACGAGTAGGATAAGATGATTGCCCAGTGGAATACCCATTGAATAAACGCCCAAGGCACCCGCCCGCTCCTCCTTGGGGTATAAATCAGAAATGATTGAATGTGACGGCGGACTACCACCCGCTTCGCCAATACCTACGCCCATTCGCGCCATGCCTATTTGCATGAAATTGGTCGCTAAGCCCGTTAGTGCGGTAAAACCACTCCAAATTGCTAAGGAAATAGACAGAATATTAACCCGACTATAGCGATCAGCTAACCAGGCGATGGGGATAGCCACCATGGTGTAAAACACGGCGAAGGCCAGGCCAATTAATAGCCCTAATTCTGTGTTGGTGAGGCCGAGATCTTCTTGGATAAACGGTGCCAAAATACCAACAATCTGTCTGTCGATAAAATTAAAGCCGTAGACAACAGTCAGCAGCACCAGCACCAGACTTCTATAGCCTTTGCTGGACGTTTTTTGATCAGTGATTGCAATTTCCATGAGGTGCCTTAAGGTATTTACTATTATTTTTAGCGGCGGAGCTAGGCTACGCTAGGTCTGAATAGAGGGTATAAGAATAACAAACGCCCTTTTCATGAACACTTTACCCTAATGAATCGAAGTGCGGCAATCAATTATCGAGCTTGTGGGGGCCGATATACCTCTTTTGATACCCATCCCCTAGTCACCTTCGAAAATTTCCTCTATCGTCATCGCAAATAATCGGGCGGCTTTAAACGCTAGTGGTAAACTTGGATCAAACTTCCCTTTCTCAATCGCATTGATGGTTTGGCGAGACACTTCTAACTCTTCAGCCAACTTCGCCTGCGTCCAATCTCTTTCCGCACGAAGCACCTTCAATCGATTTTTCATTGGTACTTCCTATTACCTTTAATCAGCCCCATCCCGAAACTCAAGCACATCACAATGACTAGGTGAGATATTTCCGGCTCAAAGGTAATTAGGTGAATGTCCTCCAAAATTTCATAGGTGCAGCCTACAACCATGCCGATGCCGAGTGATAAAGCGCCCGCCTCTAGGAATATTTGCCGCTGCAGCTCATCCATTTGCCGCAAATAGCGACCGTTGGCGAGCACCATGCCTGCGCCCAGCGCCAAACTGAGCAAGACAAACCCAATGCTTATAAGTGGCTCATAGTCCCAAAATACACGAGGCCCAAAGCTTGCCAAGGCAAAACTGACCACCCAGGTTGCTGTCCATTTGCGCACAGAGTTTCGGCTGCTGACCGAGACCTCACTCCAATTATTATCTGTTTTGTTCATATATCAATTTTCCTTGTCTAAATGTAAAGTTAACATGACAAAACTATATACAGCGCATATGGGAATGTCAACCAAACTTTACCTTTAGACAAGCATTGATAACTTCGGCGTGTAAATCCACGAGCTCTGGCTTTATATAAAAGGTAGGATTTAAGACTACGGGCATAAACCGGGCGAAAAATTTGACTGGCCTAAATTAATACAAAATTTTGTGTATAACATGCGCTCAATAAGCTGTTCGCAGCACAGTGTCAGCCAACTGTCCAAACAAGGTGTACTCGGTGTGATAAATATCGTCTACTTGCTCAATGGCACCCGCCCATAAATCACGGTCGTTAGGCTGAGCTACTAAAGATTTCATTATGGGTGATAGAGCATTCCATTGATCAGCCGCCTGCTGTGTCAGCACGACCGAATCAGCACTCACCAAATCAGGCCGCTGCTCCCGAGCCCAGGCCATAAATATTGCGTAGTGATTGCGAAAGAAGCCTCCCCCGGTGCCAAACTTGATTATGGCATTGTCGACGTACCGAGCATGGGAGGCCGCGTTCGCTCGCTCCGGCCATAGCTGCATCTGCTCGCGAAAAGTGCGCAGCCCTTTGAGCCCTGCCTCACAAATACCCTCTCCCCCAGCTGCAGTGGCCATCAGGTCACGCTGCGAAAGATCTTCTCCTAACATCCGCTCTACGGTAAGCCGCAGCGCAATGCCACAAGCTTCTGGCAGGCTGTGACGTACATCTCCAGAGGAGAATTTTCCCCACTGATTGTAGGTGGTAATCACTCCCTTGGGGTTACGGCTTTTACGCAAGGCACCCATGGAACAAGTCTCTGGGTAAGTATTAATACGATCGGCAATATAAGCCTCTTCCTTCTCTTCATCAAAGCCCAGCAAAATGAAACGATGGGCGGGAAAGTGCACTTTATATTCGCGGTAATCGAGATAGAAAATATCACCGGAAAGCATTGTGGGGCGCCCTTCCAGAATCTCTTGTTTGACCTCCTCCCATGCCAGATCATTATCAGGCTGCATTTTTTCCTCGTAATCCAGCCCCAAGGTGCGCGCCATATCCGCTTCCATTGTCGAACCACGGCCAAACAGCATAAACGGAGGATCGGCTGCATCATAACTAAAAAACACAGAATCAAGGCCTGCCCCGAGGCCGAATATCACCCCCTCCTCCAAATCTAGACCACAGTTATGGTAAATCAAATTCCGCATGGCACCACTGCCACAATGAGCCGCGGGAACAATTCGGAAATCTTCAATCACTGCGCGCATGTATTCAATTCCGTAACAAGGTAAGCATCAGGTGTATGAGTCAATTTTCGGCTTGAGTTAACGCTACTGAATCAGCCATTTTTTTAACATATTTTCAAGGTCATCCGGGTCTATGGGTTTGCTCAAGTAATCGCTCATTCCCGCGTCTAAACATTTCTCCCTATCACCTTGCATCGAATTGGCTGTAAGTGCTATTACCGGCACTTGCTTATATTGCTCACCCGCCTCACCCCGCCTAATCATTCGAGTTGCCTCATAGCCATCCAGCACTGGCATTTGGCAATCCATTAGCACTAGAGTATAGGGAGCCCCTTCATTTACATCCCTCAACGCTGTTAAGGCCAACTCTCCGTCGCCAACAACATCAGCAACTAAATCTACATCTTCCAGTATGCCCTTCACAACTTCTTGGTTAATACGGTTGTCCTCTACCAATAGCAAGCGAACGTTTTCTGGCCAAGCAATCGCGGCGTCTTCTGGCGCTTGATAAGCCATGGGAACAGGCTCACCCTCAGGCCGACTATTATTCCGCAGCGATTCCAAATAGTGGTGAGTTACCAGAGGCTTCACATCACTTAAAGCTTCTGCGTCCTCAACCAGTACGGCCAGAGCATCAAATAGATCGGAGGTTGTCGCAGGCTTGGCGAAATAGGCATTAAATCCACGCTCAGCATAAAATGTGGCGTCACCCCGGTGTGCCATAGAAGTCATCATGACTAACTTAATGACATCAAAATGAGCATTGCTCCTGATTTTTTTTGCCAGCTTTTCGCCATCCATATCGGCAAGGTGCGCATCGATAAAAATAGCATCGAATAATGGCGGTCTTTCTTCATCCCATTGTTCCAGCGCGTCAATTACAGCGCCGCCTTCTTCGAGACCACGCACCTTAGCCCCCCAGTGCCTTAGCTGCTCACACAGCATTTTCCGGCTTGTTGAATTATGATCAACCACAAGCAATGATAAGGCTTTCATATTCACCTGAGGAATAACGTAACGAGATTCCTCACTTTGCATCAGCTTAACTGAAAATATAAAACGACTCCCCTCCCCAGGCACACTGCTAACCCTAACCCCTCCTTCCATTAACTCACAAAGTTTTTTAACGATGGATAATCCCAGGCCTGTGCCACCAAACTTTCTTGTGGTAGAAGCATCGAGCTGACTAAAAGGTTCGAATAGCTTAAGTTGTTGATCTGCAGGAATACCAATGCCGGTATCTCGAATTTCACAACAGAGTAGCAACCCGCCATTGTCAATTTTTGATAAGTCTGCGCGAATTGAAATCTCACCTGACGGTGTAAATTTTATGGAGTTACCGGCCAAATTATTGATAATTTGACGTATTCTTCCGGGATCACCTTTAACCATTGAGTGCTCAATACCAATGGTATTGACAATAACTTCCAAGCCCTTCTCTTGGGCCCAAAACGCAAAGGATTCCGCCACATCACCCAATAAAAGCCGCAAATCAAAATCTACAATATCTAATTCCATCTTTCCAGAATCAACTTTAGAAAAATCTAGAATATCATTGATCGTGACCAACAAATGCTTAGCGCTGCTATGAGCCATTGCTGCCTTGCGCCGTTGCGATTCAGAAAGATCTGTTTTTAAAAGCAGCCCCAACATTCCCAGAACTCCATTCATAGGCGTTCTAATTTCATGGCTCATCGTCGCCAAAAATTCCGCCTTATACTGTGACACTCTTACAAGATCAGAATTTTTTTCCTCCAAATAAATAGAGTTTCGACCAGCTGTATCGATTGATTCTTGCAGCGCCAAGGCCATGGAGTTAAATGATTTTGCCAACTCACCTACTTCATCTTTACTGGAAACTTCTACAGGCCGCGAAAAGTCCCCAGCACCAACACGGGAAATCGCGCTTAAGATATTCCCAAGCGAAGAAAGTATTGAACGTAAAAAAAAGATAGCCAAAAAAGTGGACAACATTATGGCCAACAAAACACCGGCCATACTTTGAAAAAATAAAGAATCAGCGGAATCTACCGCGCTTTCAATTCGTTGTTCAACGAGCGCCTCTTCGACTTCGATAAAACCATTGAGTTCTGCCCTGATTTCGTCGATAATTCGTTTCCCCTCCCCAGCATCAATCAGATTGACAACATCAGCCATTGAAAACGACGATTCAGAAATAGCGCCAATGCGGACTTTTTGTCTGAGTAAAATTTCTGGAGTAGCAGCACGTTCAATCCATTTTTTTTGCAGAAAGATTACGCGAGAAACTCTCCTAACCTGTTCCGGATTATCAGCCACCAAATATTTTAACTCTTCAGACTCCTCACCCCACCGATCTATTGCGCTATCGAAAGGTTCTAGAAATGATTTTTTCCCAACAATCAAAAAACCTCGCTCGCCCGTCTCCATATCAACTATAAGCTTTTCTAAAACATGCCCTCTTCCGATCGCCTCATAAGTATGTGAAACCCACGCTGTCGTCTCCAATAATTTATTTGCATTTATATGTGAGAACCACGCAAGCACCACCACCATGACAATAGGCACTGAAATACAAGCAACTAATTTTTGAGTTAAACTTAGACGGGTGACATAAACATCTAGCGTGCTACCGCCTTCACTAACCACGGAATTACTTTTGCCTTTTTCAGAGTTCAACCTCTCACCTTTATCGATATTTATATTACCTAAGTAAAAGTTCCTACAATCCCTATAAGCTCCCCTACCTGCAGATCAACACGATCGCCTAGCAAAGATGTAACAATCGTAGATTAGCACCCGAATAAAACACCTGATAACAGCTTAGTCCATCAGGCTAATCCTGCCTCATCAAAAGCCGGTAAAACTTAAATAACGGGCTTACCTATCGGCGAAAGGCTCAATAGCCCTGACGTAGATTAACCGTTGCCGGCAGCACCGTTTCCGCCCGATAGAGTAGAATATTGCCTGCCACCACCCCCGTTGCGGTGGCCATGTTCGTTGGTGCCGATATATGTGGCAATAGCGTTATCTGCGGGTGCTCCCACAAGGGGCTAGAGGGTGCTAATGGCTCCTGCTCAAAAACATCGAGTACCGCGTGACCAATTTTTCCACTGTCCAGCATTTCGAGTAATGCAGGGTGATCTACTACTGCAGCTCTGGAAAAATTGATCAATTTAGCACCAGCACATAGATTCGACAGTAAGGGCTTGTTTAACAGGCCTTTGGTCGCAACTGTCAGGGGCAATAAATTTACCAGAATATCGGTTTGTGCCAGAGCCTGGGGTAACTGCTCTAAAGAGGAAAAGTTGTTCACCAAGGCAATGTTTTTCTCACGGCGGCTCCAGCAGCTGACATTATAATTTTGCTGCAACAACACTTTGATGGAAGCCAGCCCCAACTCTCCCGCACCTAGCACCGTCACCCGGGTTTCTTGCGCCCTTGCACAAGGCCGCTGCCGCCAAAGCTTCTGCCGCTGCTGTGTTGCATACTGCGGCATATTGCGATGTAGATACAAAGTCCAAGCCAGCACCGCCTCGGCCATAGTGTCGGCTAATTGCGGATCTAGTAACCTAACCAGTTGCAGCTGTTTGTCCGAGTCACGCGGCTGGTTGTATTGACTTATGCAGGGCACCAGTGCTTCAACCCCAGCCCATAGGCTTTGCACCCACACTAAATTTGGGAAGTCGTTCAAAATACTCGGGTCTGGGTTGGCGACTATAGCGATGTCCACCTCTGCGGCCTGCGCAGCAGAGTACATATCGGGAAGCAGGATCGTTTCAGCGGGCAGTAGCTTTTTTAGCCCTGTCAGCCACCGCTGCTGCTCAGCCTTGTCTAAGCTGCTGATAAATACAATTGAACTCATTAGCTAAACACCTTAGTTAGATCTGCAGATCAATGTCAGCCTCATTGAAGACGCCAAATATCAGAGACATATTCACCTGCTAACTCATCGCCAGAGCGGTCGGGAACAGCTGATAGCCGAGTTTAAACGGGCGCTCAACTCAGTTTAACCATACATAAACGGAGCGACATCGGCGTTTCAATAGGAACACTAATCAAACAATCGATTCGACGGATTCGCCAAAACCTATTGTTCTGCTGCCTTCAACTCACTTATTAGGACGCG
>DRHD01000024.1 GCA_011049795.1 Porticoccus sp. | reverse complement strand
GTTGCAATTTTACCATTAACATCCAAAGAAACATCAAGGAACGTATTCATTTCCGTTCCCCAAACACCAGCGGATGCACCGGGCGTTGGCTTAGTCGCCATGATTTATCTCCTTATTCTGCGAGCGTGATTATGCCAGAAGCGTTCCATTGTATGGTGAACGTGCCGGAAGAAACCGCCTTTGCCCCACCAAAATCTATGGAGGCGATAAGATCGTTCGTAACCGAAGTGTCATAAATCACCGCATGGTATGCCGTAAATGTTGCACTTGTCCATGCTTCATCAGTGGCATCCCACTTAGTTGTAGCCGCTTCCGTTACTCCCTTGCCCGCCAGTGTTTCGCCGCCTGTTGTATAACCGTTACCACTTGCTAATTCATTGGCAGATACGTCGGAATAGTCGGTATTTGATGCCGTAAACGTATGGCTGTTGTTAAATAACGCAGTTTTGATAACGTCGTCCTCCAGGTCAACTTCCTTGTTCATTAGATTCGCTTTGAACCTGTTATAAATACCAGTTTCAGCCATGATTTATCCTTTCTTTGCTTGAATTTGTAAACATGGAACCTTGACAACAACATCAATTCTACCGTTTTCACGGTGAATTTCCTCTGCCGTTGCTTTAATAACGCCGTCTTCAACTTCTACCACTTTGTCTCCAATTTTTACTTGCATTGTTACTCCTTTGCCAATTTTATAAACTTTGTTCCGGGCCGACGTTCTATCGACCCATATATTCTCGGTATGAAATTCTCCAGCTTACGACAGCCCGACCGATACTTTTCAATATCTGACCGTGCATCGATAAGCGGAGTAAACACACCGCCGTTCAAGTTTACTATCGGAATATTTATCATTAGGTCTCATCGTAAACATTAAGTACTTTACCGCCTTGCGCCGACAATGTACCGAGCGTTATCTCGCCACTTCCGCTCCAACTTATTTCTCCTTGTGCAATAGCTGGCACGTCGGAATCGGCTGGATCCGCTCCAACCTGTAAAAACACAGCCACTTTATATATGCCAAGGACAATATTGCCATCCGAATCAAAATCTCCTGTATAATGACCGTCTGGATCATTTTCCGCCATCGCAACATCATAGTCATCTGCATCCCTATCATCTGTGCCCCATTCTTCAGACGAAGAACCATCCGACAGAAAGACATCTCCATCCAGTGTCCACCGACAGAAGTATAGTGTATCGCCAGTAATCGCATTATGTGCAACTTCGCCTGCCATTTAACCTCCCAACTGTGAAGCTATGCGTGCCCCACCAGAAGAAAAGCGGGCATCATTCCATGAAGGATTATCATTTCTGCCGACATTATTGGTTTCCTGCCTGTCTAATGCACGGACGCTTGGCATTATAAGTTGCAATTCCGTTCCAAGAACCTGCAGGAGTTTAGGTGCTCCGCCAGCCAACGGGGATACCAGCTTTATCGCCAGTTTCAGAATCAATACTTCTACGAACAACGAGTCAAATTTTGTCGGGTCGGTTACTTTCTTAATGTACCGCAAATCAATAGAGTCGCTATTTGTCAAGAGCAAGTCGCCCTCCATCCCAAAGGTAACCCGCGTATTGCGATGGTCTACGCCGTCCCATACAGACTTGAGTCTCATAAAGTCATCCGGCAAATCAAACTGATTATCAAACTCAAAGTCAGGGCTGGACGAGTTCTCCGTAAGAGCTGCCCTCGCCGAAGCAAAACGCCACCAATGAGAACGTATCAACGCATCCCTCGTCTGTTCAAAATGAAGCCTGCACTGTATGGCTTCCGGCGTATTTTCCGAAGTATTGGCGAGACTTTTTATTCTGCTCGCCCCAAGTTTGCCAAGGGCCATATTGCAAATATCTGTGTTAGTCATACTCCATACCTCCAACGGGTTACGCTATAGACGCTTATTACGTCCGCAGTAGTCAAGACTCTGCTGAATAGAAACACATCCCCGACAACACCTTCCATATGCTGAACTGCACCGGGATTTGCACGGCCTATATCAAAATCACTGGCATCTTTGGCAACCGTATCAGTCACCCCTACCAAATGCCATGTTTCTGCGGTTACGGCAGTAGCAGCCGCAATGCCGTTTATATACAATATCCTTGTGCCACCCGTAAAACCAACCGCCGTATAAACACCAAGGCCTATCCTTAAATAAATTCCAGTCTGTAAACCTAATATATGCTCCGTGCTGCCGATACTGGTGAGCTTTACCCACATCAGCACGGTGTTTACCGTAGTCGGACCTGTCCCCACATCAATAAAATCATCAGACCCGTTACATGTAAAACCCGGATATGCCGGAGCAATATCTGTGCCAGTTGGCGTACCCGTAAACCCGCCCAAACTATAATCAAACACCATTGCCGTCGAAGTTAATCCGAACCACAGTTTATAGTATGCCACTAATCCGACAGTGTTTATCTGCGGAACTAATAATTCTGGTTTTATCATCGGACGCCCCGGAGAGTTATGACAACTGTTAATGTTTGAGACGAACCAGCGGGATCGGCAGACGGGTCTGATGATTTTATTGACGT
>DRHD01000023.1 GCA_011049795.1 Porticoccus sp. | reverse complement strand
GCCCTGTTCAGTAAATTTCACTGCATTACTGACCAGATTAATGAGTATTTGACGTAGACGAGTAGGATCTCCGTATACGATGGTCGGTAATTCGGGAGAAATATCCGCCATGAGAGGAATGTGCTGTTTATCATTATTCACGCGGAACATTTTCAGCACTTCCCAAATTAACTTTTGCAAGTTAAAAGGGATCGATTCCATGTGCATCTTTCCAGCTTCAATCTTTGAATAATCGAGAATATCATTGATGACAGTTAACAGCGTTTGACCAGAGGCTAAAATGACTTCATTACATTTTTTTTGTTTCTGGTTTAGATCCATATCGGCTAATAACTCAGACATGCCGAGCACACCGCTCATGGGTGTACGGATTTCATGACTCATTTTTGCAAGAAAGAGACTTTTGGCGCGATTGGCCTCTTCGGCGTCTTCTTTAGCAATGGATAGTGCCTCGGAAGCTTTGATTAAATTTAAGTTGGCTTTTTTGCGGGCTTTGTTAATTAGGATGATAGCTATAGTGAGCAGCGAAAAAGCAGCTAATGCAATGCCAAAAAT
Source organism: Porticoccus sp. (assembly GCA_011049795.1). The sequence goes on along the minus strand of DRHD01000023.1, from coordinate 9,855 downwards.
AACCAGCAAGTTTCTTTGTGAAGAGATGGTCTCACTTTTCTTTATATTTTCATTGCGCTGCTTCGCCAAATCAAGTTCTTGTTGTTTCAGAATGGCATTGTTGTTCGCAATGGCATCTACTAAAGTGGCGGCTGATTTTTCTTTTTCACGCAAAGTGGAAAGGGGGTTGTCGAGTAACTCTTGGTTGTTTTTAAGTTTAATTTGTTTTTCAAGTAGAATTTCTGCTGAATTAATAAATTGCTTTGATAAGACCGAAAGCTTTTTTTCTCTATCTGTTATTAGTTTGTTTTTTTCTTGCAATTCGTCTTTTTGTTTTAGCAGTTTTTGTTTTTGTTGATTGAATAAACTATTTTGTTGTTTGAGTTCCTGATTCTTTTTCTCTAATGAAAGTTGTTGAATACTTAAGTTATTTTTAGTGTTCTTTAATCGGCTTTCTGTTTCCCGAAAAAGTTCGGCCACATCCAGTTCGCTGCCTCCCAGTAACAAAATGTCTTTGTCTATTGTCAGGTTTTCATAAATGATATTGCTGCGATTAACTTCAAATGCCAATTTATCCTCAATGCGGTGGATATTCAGCATGAAGTCTTGTTTGAGCTTGCTGTTGTCACTGATGACCAGTGTTTCCGTGCGACGAATACGGCTGGCGATTTCAATCAGTTGGTCGCCTATATTGCTTGCTGTGAATAGGATGTGAAATTTTTGACCGTTTAACTCTTCAGTTGAAATTCGAGTTAACTGTACGCGACGTCCCCGTACCTTGAGTACTCTTGAAGCCTTTTCCAGTTCATTGAATAAATTTCGGTCTTTACCAATAAAGGCAAGCTCAAATTGCTTTATATTGTCATCATCTGGCCATTCGATATAGCGAATAAACTCAAAAGTAAGTGCTGCCTTGATTTTTTCTGGGGAGATATTTTGAGCATGTAGTTGAGCAGAACTCACTAGCAGCAGCAAGCTCTGAAATAGTAGTAGAAACCAGTAAGTCGTGAGGCGTTTGTGATGCGGCGTGGCGCCACCGTCGCCACTTTCTTGGGACGGATGTTGGCTGTGGTGTTGATATTGGTATTGGCTGATCCTGGGAAGCACTAAAACTCACTGTCTGTTGGGTGTTTTCTTCAACGGTTAAGTATAGTTTATCCTGTTGTAATTGAAGAGATATTTCAACTCAATAAGCCGTGGTTTGTAATTTTTACTATTTAGCTCCAAAGAACTTGGCGAAGGCCTTTGCTGAGATAAATTCTTATTTATCAAGGGTTTCTAATTAAAAGAGCGACGAGGGTGATGTTGCTGGTTGTTGGGGAGACATCAATGAGGCCTATAGCGTTCATTTTTAGATAGAATAGGCCAGTGGTTCTTTCGGTCGTTAAAAACTGCTAATGTTCGCCATCGCTTAATCATTCGGTAAGTGATTATTTGAGCCCTAGGGCTCAAATTCCCCTTGGGGCGCCATGAATAAATCTGGCGTCCAAAATGCTTAGTCGCATTTTGTGAACATATGAGCTTACGTTGTTAGATAATTTCTAAGTTACTTAATATCTAGTATTAAGTAACTACTTACAGGCAATACATAGGATCTAAATATGAGCAGCAGTTTTCACCCAACTCAGCGAACGTTAATGGGCCCTGGTCCCTCTGATGTGAGTCCACGCGTTCTCGAAGCCTTAAGCCGTCCCACGATTGGCCATCTCGATCCTGAGTTTGTGGGCTTGATGGATGAGATTAAAGAGCTACTACAGTATGCTTTTCAAACCACAAATGAATTAACTTTGCCCATTTCGGCGCCAGGTTCAGCGGGTATGGAAGCCTGTTTTGTTAACCTGATGTCTCCGGGCGATACGGTCATTGTTTGTCAGAACGGCGTGTTCGGTGGTCGCATGAAAGAGAATGTCGAACGCTGTGGTGGCATTGCTGTGTTGGTTGAAGACGAGTGGGGCAAGCCCATTGATGTTGAGAAAGTGAAGCAGGCCTTTGCGCAAAACCCTGAAGCTAAAGTGTTGGCTTTTGTCCATGCGGAAACCTCTACCGGCGTTGCCAGCGATGCCAAAGCACTCTGCCAATTAGCGACTGATAATAACGCCTTGAGTATTGTTGACACCGTCACTTCAGTAGGCGGTATTAATGTTGATATTGATGGCTGGGGTGCTGATGCCGTTTATTCAGGTACGCAAAAATGTTTGTCCTGTGTGCCCGGTATTTCACCGGTGAGTTTTGGCCCGCGCGCAGTCGAGGTGATTAATAGTCGTGAACAGAAGGTGCAGAGCTGGTTTTTGGATATGCAGTTGGTGATGGGCTATTGGGGGGCAAATACCAAACGTGCTTACCATCATACTGCGCCAGTTAACGCGATGTATGCGTTGCATGAATCGCTATTGATACTGAAAGAAGAAGGATTGGAAAATGCCTGGCAGCGCCATCAGCAACATCATCACGCGTTGGTAGCAGGCTTGGAGGCGATGGGCTTGTCGATGGTGGTCGAGCCAGCCTATCGCTTACCGCAGTTGAATTTGGTGGCTATTCCCGAGGGCGCTGATGATGCGGCGGTGCGTGCTGCGTTATTGTCTCAATACAGTTTGGAAATAGGTGCTGGACTGGGAGCGCTAGCGGGTAAGGCCTGGCGTATTGGTTTGATGGGGCACGCTTGTAATCAAAAGAATGTTGTCCTGTGTTTATCCGCATTAGATACGGTACTCACCGCTCAAGGGGCCCGTATTAGCAGCGGTGTTGCGGTGGCTGCTGCGTTGGATAGTTATTAGGTTTCGATGACTTCATTAGCATAAAAATAGGGATTTAGGATGAAAAACCAGTATGTAGTGACAATCGCCTTGTTATTGGCCTCCTCGTTATCATCTGCCGATGACCGCAGTAATGTTTATTTCGGCGGGGCATTGGCTTCAACGAAATACGATGATGATGGTTTTTACCAGCAGTCACGCCTTGATGACAGTGAGATAGGTGGCAAACTTTATGGCGGCTATCGTTTCAGTGATTACATCAGCGCCGAGCTTGCATTAACGAGTTTGGGGACGTATGAGGTTGAGTCTCCTCGCTCTGATGTCGAAACAGATTTTGGCGCATTCACTGTCTCGGCATTGGGGCAACTACCTATCGGTGCGGGCTTTGCACTCTATGCCCAGGCTGGACTGGGATTCGCCAGCATTGACCAAGATATTGCCTATGCCACCAGTGATGGTTTTTTAGTGACTGATGACGATGATGATACCGGGGTCGTTATCGTTTACGGCCTGGGTTTCAATTTTATTCCGCCGGGCTGGTCCCGTGTGCAGTTTCGTTTAGGTTGGGAGCGTTATGTTTTTTCATTGGATACGATCAATGTTGATACTGACGGTCAGTATAAGGATGAAGTGGATAGCGAAATAGAGTTGATTCATCTAGGTGCGGCTTACAGATTTTGAGAGAGCCGGCTAGAGGCTCCCTAGGTTAATCTACCAACAGATTCAACCCGATAAGGCGTAGCGATGTTTTATATCATCGAACAAGGCTCTCGAATAAAAACCCCGGTGGATCGCTTGTTCGTGCCCCGTGGCGTTCCTGAAGTGGCAGCATCACCCGCTGTTTCTGCGGTGAGTTCCGGCAGTGTAGACCAGTCGGAGAGTAAGAGTCAGTCGATCAAAAATAACGTTTATACAGATGCGAGTGATGATGAACCGGAGCGGTCACGGGTTATCTATAGTCATCAGATTATGAGTAGTCCAGTGGTGACGGCTTCGGTTGATCAAACCCTTGAAGAGATTTGGGTGCTGTTTTCAAAGAGTCGTTTTCATCACTTACCGATATTAAATAATCAACAGCAGTTGCAGGGTATTGTATCTGATAGGGATATATTGCGATTTGCTGCCAATAAGCAGCGTGATGTCGGCGGTTACCGGATTGAGCAATTAATGACAAAACGGGTAATTAGTGCAGCTGAAGAGACTGAAGTGAGGCTGATTGCCGAAGTGATGTGCCGACAGGCGATTGGAGCGGTCCCTATTACTGATGACAGTGCAGCTTTGGTGGGGATAGTTTCCCGATCGGATATCTTGCGGACACTGGTAAATCGTGCGCCATTGGAGCTGTGGGCATGAGAATATTATTACCAAATGGTATAGCCGCTTAATGTTTGTTGGCGGAGTGAGGTTTTAATTGATAACTCTTTGATTTTAAATAGCTTAGAGTTGTTTTTTCGAGTGTATATAGCCGCGAATATGGCGCTAAATCAACCAGTCGTTACAATTACCGCATTGGACTATTGTAACTAATAGGCGCTGTTGTATGATTGAGACTAATACCTATTAGTTTATAGTGCTGTAAAACTGTGCTGCTTAGTTTTTAATTTATTGAATTTTAATTGTAACGTTATGAGGATGTCCCCGTGAGTGATGCTCAGGAAAGCAACAATGAAGGCCGCTGTCCCTTCGCCAATTTTTCGAACATGATCGATCCAGCCACTTATCAGGAGGGTATGCCTTACGAAGAATTGAAGCGCATTCGCCAGTCCGGGCCCATTCACTATATGGAAGATAAAGTCTATGGCGTACCCTACTGGCTAGTCACGGGTCGCGATGAAATCGATAAAATCTCTAAAAACCCGGCGGTATTTTCCAGTGAGGCCGGTACGGCATTAGCGGAGGAGTGGAGTCCGGAGGAGATTGATACCATTCATAAGCATATGACCATTAATATGGATCCTCCTCGTCATCTTAAGTCGCGTAAAACCGTACGTCGTGTATTTACCCCTAAGGCGGTGGATTCTTATGAGGCGCGTTTCCGTGAGCATGCTAAAAATATTATTGATGCCGTAGCAGCCCGTGGCGAATGTGAATTTGTTGAAGACGTTGCCGCTGAGTTACCGCTGTTAGCCATTTTAGAGTTATGTGGTATCCCGGCTGACGATCGTAAAGACTTCTTTAACTGGACTAACACCATGATGTTCAGCCAGGACCCTAGTATGTCGGTGTCTAAAGAGGACGCTGAAGCGGCCTCAATTAACGTTATTACGTATGCGATGAAATTGATGGCTGAGCATAAAGAAGAGCCGAAAGATAATATTATTGGTGCATTGTTAGACGGTGCCGATGGCGAAGAGGGTTTTAATGAGGATGAATTTGTCTGGTTCTTCCTGATGCTGATTGCAGCAGGTAATGAATCAACGCGTACCATTACCAGTCACGGTATGCGCTTATTAATGGAAAACCCTGAACAATTACAATACTTGGTCGATAACCCCGACAAAATTCCTAATGCCTGCGAAGAAATGCTGCGTTATAACACGGCGTTTATTTTGATGCGCCGGCAAGCTCTGGAAGATGCGGAGATTGGTGGTCAGCAGATTAAAAAGGGCGATAAAATTATCATGCATTACCATACCGTGAATCATGACGAGACGATATTTGGTGACGATGCGATGGACTTTGATGTGCGTCGTGCGGAGCGTATGCCAGATCTGTATAAACAGCATCGGGCATTTGGTATCGGCCAGCATTTCTGTCTGGGTTCACATTTGGCCCGTTTGGAAGTGCGCGTCATATTTGATGAGTTGATTCCTCGTCTGCGTAATGCGACCTTTGACGGAGAGGTTGAATACACCCGTTCTGCTTTGGTCAATGGTATTAAGCGGATGCCGATCAAGTTTGATCCTGAGGTTGCTGCAGATAGCACTGATCAATCAGCAGAGGCTGTGGCTTAACAATCACTGTTCTCTTTTAAAAAGCCTGATACCTAGCGTGTTGGGTTTTTTTTTGCCTCAAAGATGGTGGTAGTTAGCCCTCAGTTCCTGTAAGCTGCACGCCCGCTGAGGGTATGGATGTCAGCGTCTTAAATTTGTTAAATCCCTAGTATTTTCCACAGTAGTCACCACTGTTATCACAAGAGAACTTTATATGAGCTTTGACACTCTGGGCCTGTCCGCCCCTATCCTTAAAGCGATTAAAGAGCAAGGTTATGATACGCCTTCACCGATTCAGGCCCAGGCAATACCCGCTGTGATTGAGGGTAAAGATGTGATGGCGGCGGCACAAACCGGTACCGGTAAAACCGCGGGCTTTACTTGGCCGATACTGGAGCGGTTAGCGGCTGGCGAAAGAGCAGGCCCCAATCAGGCGCGAGCGTTAATTTTAACGCCGACTCGCGAACTGGCTGCACAGGTTGCCGATAGTGTGGCGACCTATGGTAAGTATTTACCGCTGCGTTCAGCCGTGGTTTTTGGTGGCGTGAAAATCAACCCGCAAATGATGAAGCTGCGTCAGGGGGTCGATATTTTGGTGGCCACGCCGGGGCGGCTGTTAGACCTTTACAATCAAAGAGCGGTGAAATTCAATCATCTGGAAGTGTTGGTGCTGGATGAGGCTGACCGCATGCTCGACATGGGCTTTATTCACGATATTCGTAAGATCCTGGCGGTGTTACCCAAGCAGCGTCAAAATTTATTATTTTCAGCCACCTTCTCCAATGATATTCGCCGCTTGGCAAAAGGCATGGTGAATAACCCCGTTGAAATTTCCGTGAGCCCCCCTAACACGACGGTTAAATCGGTTGAGCATTGGATTTATTCGGTTGATAAAAACAAAAAATCAAGTCTCCTTACCAAGTTGATAAAAGATCAGCAGTGGTCACAGGTATTGGTTTTTTCTCGCACTAAACACGGTGCCAATAAATTAACGAAACAGTTAGATGGCGCGGGTATTACCGCGGCAGCCATTCACGGTAACAAAAGTCAGGGCGCGCGCACTAGAGCCCTGGCCGATTTTAAAAATGGCAAGGTGCAAGCGTTGGTAGCAACTGATATTGCGGCTCGCGGCTTGGATATCGATCAATTACCTCATGTGGTGAATTTTGATTTGCCGAATGTGCCTGAGGATTATGTTCATCGGATTGGACGTACTGGGCGCGCGGGTGCAACTGGTGAGGCGGTATCTTTAGTGTGTGCTGATGAATTTAAACAGCTATCGGATATTGAGCGTCTTATTGGCGAGTTGCTTAATCGTAAAACGATGGAAGGTTTTGAACCCGTCCATAAATTACCTGAGTCGCGTTTGGGTACTAAAGTGCATAAGCCTAAAAAACCAAAGCCAGCTCGAACTGGACATAGAGACGGTCAACGCTCCGGTGAGAATGCTCAAGGGCATAAAACTGATGGTCGCAACGCGGGTAATCAGCAGAAGAGACGCGGGGGTGGTAATAATTCCTCGGCCAATAAATCAGGGGCTAATGGACAGAGCCGACGTAATCCTGGTAATCGTAAGGTGGCCGCTAGCGCCGCCAATGGAAACCGTGCGTAGCTTTTGCAACCGGTTTTAACCCTTTTCCTGCGGCGCGTGATTAGGGCCCTGGAATAAGTAGAATTAATTGATAGCGATAAAGGGTGCGATGGAGATGTAAAGAATCGCCGCAATAGCGGCGATGATTATCAGGTAATGGAGAGGTGCTTGCTTAAGGCGGGAGCTAAAAGATTGGCTTGGAAGAGATTGTCGTTGCTGTGACCGCAGCTGTTGATATTCAGCCAGTAAATGTTTTGCCTGGGCTAATTGCTGCTTGTCTATCAGCCATAAGGCCGCTACTGATATACCCCAACGGCCTGCATCCGTTTCATAAAATTCTATGCCATGGTTATCAAATAATTCGCGAACGTCCTCAGCTTCCTCGTCGTCTACGCCATTGAGTTTGAAAATTAATACTGACATATTTTCACGTTTTCCCCAGGTGGTTATAAGTTTGTGGTTTTGGCTAATTGTGAATGAATAAATGAGCTAATAACAGCCACCGCTTCGTTCATATTTTGTTCCAGTGTCCGGCCTGATTTTTTTCTGGGTTTAAAACTGTGATCGCCATCTTCTAACCAGTGGGTTTGGATGGTGTTAACTAAATGATAGCTATCGACTTCCTCCCTATTGCCTAATGTGTCACGGCTACCCTGTAAAATCAGCGACTGAGTGTTGAGCTTGCTAAGATGTTCGGTTCTTAATTTTTCTGGTTTATTAGTCGGATGAAAAGGGTAGCCTAAACAAATTAATCCGGCACAGGTTTGCTTTAATGAGAGGCGCAACTCATCATCAGCCAGCAGCAGGCTGGCCATGCGCCCGCCCATTGATTTTCCGCCGATAAATAAAGGACCAATAATCGCAGCGTCATTAATCGCCTGCTGCCAGCAGGCGAGTAGTTCGGCTTGTCGATTTGGCGGTCGCTTAGCGCCCCCCGTTCGGCGCTGTGCCATATAAGGAAATTCAAAGCGGATGACTTGAATGTTTTCTGCAGCAAGATTTTGGCTAATATGCTGCATAAATGGCGTGTCCATCGGGGCACCCGCACCGTGGGACAATAGGACGGTAGCTATCGCTTTGTCTTTGGCGTGGTCGATTAAAAAATCAATGGCTGGATTCATGGTCTCATCATAGCAGTGGCAGGGGGTTCAGTGGCTGCTGGTTTAGTGGTATGGCCGTGGCTCGAAGAAAAAATACTGATGTGAGTTTTATTGGGAAATCTTTAACCTGGAATCCGCAGTAGGATCGCCCTCAAAACGGTCCTGTTTTTCGTTAGGTGACTTATATTCCACAAATACGAAAAAACGTAGGCGTGGCGGGGTCTACGGTGAAGTTTTTTAGTTTCAGTTGGCGGACCTGTCATTGGTTAAAAAAGGGGCCGTTTTGTGGGTGATAGGCATTCACCCAGTGGTGCGGCAACGATTCCAGGAAAAACCTTTTTAATCAATACGCTATACCCTTTGAGCGCCGCCTACTGCGGAATCCAGGTTTAAGGGGGCGCCAGCCATCGTGGCAACCAGTTGTTCTAATAAATCCCAGCTATTAGCTTTCACCATACCCTTGATGGATTGATCGATATGATTGGCTGATTTAATCAGTTGCTGTAATTGTTTGGCGGTAAAACGACGTAGTGCTTGGGTGGTAGCGGCTTTGCGTTTATCCCACACTCTTTGGTTTTGTAACACTCTATCAATACCATTGCCCTGTTCGATTTGCTCGGCGCATTGGCATAGGGTCCGCAGTTCACGGCTGATGGCCCACAATAAGACCGGGGGCTCTGTGCCTTCAGCTTTTAAACCCTGCAGCATCCTTAAGCTAGCTTTGGCATCACCTTCCATCACACGATCTACCAAGCCGAACACATCGTAGCGCGAATTATTGGCCACCGCGGCGGTGATGGTGTCGGCGTCGATAACATCGGCGTCAGTATAGAGGCGTAATTTTTCGATTTCCTGTACCGCAGCGAGCAAGTTACCTTCAACCCTTTCCGCTAACATTTGAATGGCTTCGCTATCGGCTTTTAAGCCCACCGCATTTAATCGCTGGCTAATCCAGCGCGGTAATTGTTTGGCATCAATCGGCCAGCATTGTAGCGAGGCACCAGCTGCTTCAATATTTTTATACCACTTGGTACGGGTAGATGAGCTTTCGAGTTTATTGCAGATGATAAGCAGTACGTTATCGGGGCAGGCGTTGGCGGCATATTCGGTCAGCGCTTTGCCACCGGCGTCACCAGGTTTTCCGGTGGGCATGCGCAATTCAATCAGTTTGCGTTCGGAAAATAATGACATGGCAGCAGCACTGGCTAGTAACTCGCTCCAGTCAAAGCCGGTTTCAACATGGAGCACTTCGCGGCTAAAACCCTGTTTACGGCAGTTAAGGCGAATCGCATCACAACATTCTTGTACCAGCAACGTTTCATCGCCACTGACAATATAAATGGGGAGCAAGTTCTTGCTCAGGTTTTGTTGTAATTGGTCTGGACGCAGGCGCATGCTAAGTTCTTATCACTGGCTGATAGGTTGTGATGGGATTCGCCTTAACTGCCGTAAACAGGGTTTTAGCCGTGAAGTGCTCCATGTTGAAACCGGCTTTGACT
>DRHD01000022.1 GCA_011049795.1 Porticoccus sp. | reverse complement strand
GTGCTAACAATGTCACTATCCAGAATGTTGATTTTCTGCCGTCAGTTGAGTTAATTCTTATCGGTGTTCATGTAGAAACCGGCGTTACTGATTTCCGCATGAATGATGTTCGTTTCCTTATCGGGGAAGATGGTGGGGGAACCGATGAATTCATTAAAGCGGTAGAAATGACTTCTGGTAATGATGATTGTGTATTTGAAGATGTGTTAATTCTGGCACACGCTTCCGCAGGTGGAGCTACTCATGGAATTCATGTGGCGGCTGCGGCTGATCGGACAGTTTGGCGGAATGTTGTTATTGATGGCCCTTACGCCACAGGCGGTATTGTTGAAGCGGCTACTGGTGTAAATCTTATTGCTGAAAATTGTGCTGTCGATGTAACAGGTACAAATTATGGTTTTGATGGCTCAAGTACATTTGCAAAACGAGTCAACAATGTCGATGGACAAGTTCGAGAAGATGATTCTGAGTCTTTGATTGTTGAAACTCGTGGTACGGGAACCACTCCGACCGGTATAACTGACGAGTCTATATTTGCGTACTTAATGGGAAAAGGCGGTACGGCTTCGGCTTCAACATTCGATAACACCACAGATTCCTTGGAAGCCATTGCGGATGCTGTTGGTGGAATTTCTTCTCCGACAGATGTGACCGATGCTGTACCAGATTCGCCAACTCTAAAATCGTTACAGGATATTTTATCAAAAGCACCAGGGTCAAATACCTATTTGGCTTCTACCGATTCATTGGAGGCTATTTCTGAGGCAATAGCAGTTTTGGATACTGGAGTTACATCTGCTGTTGCCGCAACGCCTACTGCAAGTTCTGTTCAGGATATGCTGCAAAAAGATGCAAATCAAACATATCTTCGAGCAGATCACTCTCTTGAAGCTATCGGGGATAAAGCCGGTGGATTTTCAGGAGACGGAGGTGCTGCTCAAGACGATAGTGTAAAAGCAAGTCTTGATTTGGCTCATACAGACCTCGATACGATTATTGCAGACACAGTAACGATTTCCGGCGGAGCATTACCCGCATCTCCAACGGCATCTTCGCTGGCTCGATATATTGCCAGTGGCGGAACTGCCCTTGGACAACCCTTGCCGACGAATATGTCTCTTATCGACATTATTGGTAACTTCACCGGTGCTTACGACGCCAATGCCTACGACGACAATATCTTCGCCTGTTTGAAAGTTTTAGGCACGTTTGTTGCGGGTGGAGACGGAGACTTTGCAGGTAGTTCAGCATTGCCAAGTAATGTTTCTATTTATGATGTCACTGGTGCATTTAGTGGTGACGGCGGTGCGGCACAGGATGACAGCGTAAAAGCCTCATTAGACCTTGCTCATACCGATCTTGATGCTATCCTTGCGGATACTGTATCAATTTCAGGTTCAACTTTGCCAGTGGCCCCAACTGCTAATTCACTGGCTCGATTTGTCGCCAGTGGTGGAACAGCCCTCGGCCAACAGTTACCGGATAGTATGTCTTTGGTTGATTTACTGGGTAACTTCACCGGTGCTTACGACGGTGCGGCTCAAGATGATAATATCAAAGCATCCCTTGATCTTGCACATACTGATTTAGATGCTATTCTGGCCGATACAATCTCAATATCTGGTGGGACACTTCCAGTGGCCCCAACTGCTAATTCACTGGCTGCTTATATCGCCAGTGGTGGAACAGCGTTGGGTCAGGAATTACCGGATAGCATGTCTCTTGTGGACTTAATCGGTAACTATACTGGAGCCTATGATGGTGTAGCCGCTGACGATAATATTAAGGCCCATCTTGATTTAGCCAAAACCGTAATCGATATGGGACGACAGTGTACCAAAGTTACTGGGACGGTACTTACTGGTGGAGACGTAAATGTATTTACCGTTGCCGGTGGCCCAGTAAAGATAACTGGATTGTTCCTCATTATAGATACCGCCGTTAATTCTGCTTGTAAAGCTGGATTCACTTGTACTCCCACAGCAGGGTCTGAAACAGATTTGACTCCTATTGATGCCTCTGGTGTGGAACTCAATGCTGCTACTGATGCAGGCGATGTTGTCTATTCCGAATTGGATAATACTATAATGATAGTTGCCAACACTGACGGTGGAGACGTGCCGAAGGTTCCAGATTTCTGGCAGATTGTTCCAATTGGAATTATCAATTTAGCTCTACAAAATAGTGACCCAACAACCGGTGTAGCAGATGTTTATGTTCAGTGGGAACCATTGGCTCCTGGTGCAACATTAACCGCTACCTAAAATTAGTTAATTTAATTGTGGCAGAGGCCGAGGATAGGGTCTCTGCCAGCGTTTAACTTATTATTAAAGGATTCCAAAATGCTAAGACATCTAAAGCCTGAAGATGGATGGCCTTATTCACATCTAAATGCAGGTTCGGCGGCTTTCTCCCATCTCGTAAATGCCCCCGGCCCAAATTCAAGTTGGTATGTCACTGGATTCATACTGACCGGTGGTGCAACCGCAGATGGTTTTAGCTTCCTGCGGAGGGCATCTTTGAGATTTAATGGAAATACCGATACATTTACTGTGACGGATGATGCTGCTCTTGAACCTGGAGCCGGTGATTTTGCAATTGTATTTGGAATCAAAGCTGCCACCGATGCAATATCCTTGGCAACTATGATAGATAAAGATGATGGTGGAGATGGTTGGCTTGTTGGAATTGATGCAAACGGTAAACTGTTTTGTACTGTCGATGATGGGTCCACTGCACCGGTTACAATTACAAGTAATAATCCAATTAACGACGATAATTGGCATTGGATTGTCATCAATATTGAGGCTGGTGAGGAAGATGGTCTTAGTATGTATATTGACAATGTTCTTGCCACTGCTGCCGGTGATATTTCAGGGACGGGTAATATTGATAATGCAGTTAGTCTGGTAATTACAGGAGGAGCATCTAAGACATTCGACTTTAGTGTTTTTGGTCTTTATAGTCAAATTCTTTCCTCCG
>DRHD01000021.1 GCA_011049795.1 Porticoccus sp. | reverse complement strand
AGATGTGTATAAGAGACAGCCTCTACACTGAGCAGATGGCGCTGGATGATATAGAGCCGGTTCTAAGCTTGACCCGTGCCTGGACCATGGTTCGATTTTTTGAAAACGATCTACTCGATGTATGTAACTGTACAGTTTGTGACTGTAAGTTTGTTGTTCATGCTCATGAACCTGAAAAGATATTTATTTGTGGTATTTGTCAGCCTCCCTCAAGGGCGGGAAAACCACTAAAAGGGATTAAAAAGCCAGAAAATGCTTGATATCATTGATTTCCAATGAGTAAAAAGTCCATCTGCCAGGATCATGCGGTAGAAATCAAACCTTAAAGTATCTGGGTGCTAAGAAAGGATGGCAGCTAAGCTGTTTTTCGCAATCGACTATCCTTTTATGCCCGTTTTACTCGTTATTAACTAAAGTCCTCTTTTTTACCTCAAGCTCTTCATCAAACAGCCGATAAAACCATTATGTTGGTAGTAAGGGTTGTACTGTGCTGATCTTTGCCTGCTTTGTTGTTGTGATTGTCTGCGGTGCCTTAGCTTCGACTCGTGAATATGTGATGGCGCTATTACAGCTCACAGAATTACAGCTCACAGAGCTGTATATTTTTTGTTGGCGTGTTTCTTGTCGCTAATGACGGTAAGGCTCCCCAGACTGCGGTAATCATTTTTCGCCAATCGGATAAAAGCACAGGGTAGGGGTTTGCGTCCAAATATGATGTGTATTCATGAGATTGAAGTGTTTGAGCCTGGCTATTATGAGGCTCTCGTTTTTCAGAATGAAAGCTTACGTCGGAGATGAAGAGCGGTGGTTCTGTAGATCGTTGTACCGGTATTGTTACCGAATAGTTGGTGTCTACCCTGTTGTGTGTAAATACGTTAATAGCTTTAAAAAAACAAGCTAGTCGGACCATTCACAAACAGCGTAGAGAAACACTGGAAGACAAATGGCAGTGCCTAAACAGTGTCTTCAAATTAAGAGTGATAACTAATGGATATGAGTGATTTTTACAGTACGTTTTTTCAGGAAGCTGATGAGCTGCTGACAGATATGGAAAATTACCTGTTGAGTCTGGATTTGGACGATCCTGACTCGGAGCAGGTGAATGCTATATTCCGTGCTGCACACTCTATCAAGGGCGGCGCAGGAACATTCGGTTTTGATTTGTTGCAGCAAACAACGCATATACTGGAAAACCTGCTTGATCATGCTCGCCAGGGCGAGCTGACCCTTACCAAAGAGATTGTCGATTTATTCCTTAAAACAAAAGATGTTTTGATGGATCAGATTGAAGCTTACCGGAGTGAAACAACACCAGAGCAGGATGCCTACGAAGAGATATGTCATTTACTTGATGAAGTTGGGAAAAATGAAGTACGTAAGGATCGGGGCGTCAGTGGTACTGGAAATGTGTCTGAAGATACCGCCTCCGAGTCACAGGGTAGTTGTTTGGCTGTGCTCTTTAAAGGTGTCGGTGAGGAAGATGTTCAGTCTTTGGTCGATGAGCTTGAGAACCTGGGCAGCATTTCCTCCCAAGGCAAAAAAGACGATAACTATGAGGTTATTTTAGAAACCAGTGTAACCGCTGACGATATCGAAGCGGTCATGTGCTTTATTCTCGACTCCGAACAGATTGAAATACACCCCGTTTCAGCGGCAGCAGAGCCAGAAGGCAGTTCCCAGGCACAGGATAGTCAAAATGATGAGCTTGCCGCTGCAGGCATTGAACTATTTTCAGCAGAGGATGATAAAAAGACTGAAACGGTAAAACAAGACGTCGTCCAAGCGGTTGAAGCTGACAAAGTGGTTAAAGCCAACAAAGGTAAAAAAGCGAAGAGACCTGCGGATACCGAAAATGCGTCACTTAGGGTGGCTGTGGACAAAATTGACCAGGTGATTAATCTGGTGGGCGAGTTGATTATTACTCAGTCGATGCTTAATGAAACAGCCAGTACTCTGGATAGGTCGGAGAATGATGCCCTGTTAAATGGTATTAACCTGTTGCAGCGCAATGCTCGAGATCTTCAGGATGCGGTGATGTCCATTCGCATGCTGCCAATGGATTATGTGTTTAGTCGTTTTCCTCGATTGGTGCGTGATTTGGCAGGACGGCTTGGCAAAGAAATTGAACTGGTCACAGTGGGTGAATCCACAGAGCTGGATAAGGGGTTAACAGAGCGAATTATTGATCCATTGACCCACTTGGTCAGGAATAGCCTTGACCATGGTATTGAGGCCCCCGACGCTCGTGAAGCTATGGGCAAGCCTCGCCTCGGAAAGTTAACACTGTCAGCCCAGCATCAGGGCGGTAATATCCTTATTGAGGTGAGTGATGATGGTGCGGGATTAAACCGTGACAAGCTTTTATCAAAGGCGCGGTCGAATGGTTTGACGGTCTCCGACAGCATGAGCGACGATGAAGTCTGGCAGTTGATTTTTGCACCGGGCTTTTCGACGGCTGAAGAAGTGAGTGATATTTCCGGTCGCGGTGTGGGTATGGATGTGGTCAAACGAAATATACAGGCCATGGGTGGACACGTCGAAATCGTATCAAAAACCGGACAAGGTACTACCACAAAAATCATACTGCCTCTGACGCTTGCAATTTTGGATGGAATGTCCGTTAAGGTTGGCTCTCAGGTTTATATTCTGCCAGTGAGTTCTGTGGTTGAATCGTTGCAGTTAAGAGAAGAAAATCTTTATACCCTGTCTGGGGGCATTCCATTACTTAAAGTAAGAGGGGAGTACTTCCCTGTGGTTTTGGTCTCCAAAGCCATGGGTATTGAGTCGGCGGATAAAGAAATCGTCGGCAGCATTGCTGTTATGGTTGAGGGCGAGGGTCGTCGTTATGCATTGCTGGTGGATGCGTTGGTCGGTCAGCAGCAAGTGGTGGTGAAAAACGTAGAAAGTAATTACCGCAAGATCCCGGGTGTGTCTGCAGCGACCATAATGGGCGATGGCAGTGTGGCCTTTATTTTGGACCTTGCGGATATCTACCATATCTACTTTAGTGAATCGCAAAAAAATGAAATTGCAGTCGAAAAGATTGATGAGCCCGAGTTGCTCACAGCTTAAGCTGTGCTTTTTGTTGACGTCATTGAAAAGTAAACATGCTGAGTATTTCTTTGCAGCGTTAGCATGAAACAGAATGCCCTGCGGGTGTGGGTTGATAGATTTAAGAGCAGTTCGCTTATGAACAAGTTTTAGGAAGAGGTGAAAAAATGGTTGATAAAAATCTTAGTATTTTGGTGGTTGATGACTTTCCTTCCATGCGGAGAATCGTTCGTACTTTGTTGAAAGAGCTCGGTTTTTCTAATATTGATGAGGCTGAGGATGGCCAGGAAGGATTGGCTAAATTGCGTTCCGGTTCGTTTGAGTTTGTGGTGTCTGACTGGAATATGCCAAATCTGGACGGTCTGGAAATGTTAAAAGAGATTCGCGCAGATGACGCACTTAAGCACCTGCCGGTATTAATGGTGACCGCTGAAGCAAAAAAAGAAAACATTATTGCTGCAGCTAAGGCTGGAGCCAGTGGTTATGTGGTGAAACCATTTACTGCGGCGACTCTAGAAGAGAAGTTGGCTAAAATATTTGAAAAACTAGGCATGTAACCCTGTTATTGTGAGAAGGACAAAATGATGTTGAGAAGTGATGAGCAACAGATCTCTGAGTCTGGAGACGGAAGTGGTAATGAGCTGTTTCAGCGCCTGGGACAGTTGACGAGAATGTTAAGGGTTAACATTCGTGGGTTGGGTCTCCAGCATGAAATGGAAGAAGCCGCTAAGGTTATTCCCGACACCATGTCCAGGCTCGATTATGTGGCATCCATGACAGAACAGTCCGCTCAGCGTGTACTGAATGCTGTAGATCGTACGCAGCCATTACAAGAGAGCATTCAGGAAGGTGCTCAAACGCTTGACCTACGTTGGGATGGCTGGTTAGAAAATCCTCTTGATTTGGAGCAGGCAAGAGCGCTGGCTCTGGAAACCCAGTGTTATCTGAAACAGGTTCCTGTAATGACTCAGGCCTCCTCTAAGGAGTTGCTGGAAATTACGATGGCTCAGGATTTTCAGGATCTCACCGGCCAGGTCATCAAGAAAATGAACGATGTTATGCAGAGTGTCGAGCACCAATTGCTGGGTATTCTTGTGGACAGCGTCGCTGATGAAAAGCACCGAGACGAGTTGCGCCAGAAAGTAACAGGGGCAAGCGGTCAGGCAGCACTTCTTAACGGCCCGCAGATTGATCCTTCTGTTGAAGGCGTGGTCAGCGGTCAGGACCAGGTCGATGATCTCTTGGATGAATTGGGCTTTTAACTGATATCACCATCCAGGCAATGATCTGGGGAGGCTCTGAATAAGGCGTTGTATTACTTTTTCGATAACCCTTTGTTCTGTTTCCGTATAGTGAAGAGCGGCATTTTGCAGGCTTATTGTCTATATTATGTTGTTTTCTCAGGGCTTTATTTTATTTCTCGCTGAAGGTTTTTTGTGGCGCGAGTTTTTGTGCCCGCTGTTATATATTTTAATTGAATAGCTCTTTTGCGTCGTTTTAGCAGTTTTATGCTTGAGCGAAAGCTGTATTGTCCTTTGTTCTTTCCTTACCTAACGGATCTCATCTTGGTGCGTTAATGACTGTTAATTAAATCCCTCTTTATTTCTCTAAAGTATGAATTCTGTATGCCGATGAATAAGTAAGAGTGTTGACCAAACAGATGAATTCTTGAAGCAGGTTTGTTGAAAATAAATCCTAGAAAGTGGGTTTTTACAACAGATCATTATTCACGAATGAGAGGAAAATGTGGCAAAAATACTTGTAGTAGATGATTCCATTTCAATGCGTCAAATGGTGAGTTTCACACTGAAGGAAGCCGGTTATGATGTGGTTGAATCCTCGAGTTCTGAACATGCATTGGAACAAATTGACGGTATTGAGTTTCAGCTGGTGTTGTCCGATTTGAATATGCCCGGTATGGATGGCATCGAATTGACCCAGGTGCTTAGGGCTATGCCGCTATACCAATCAACACCCATCCTGATTTTGAGTACTGAATCAAGCCAAGAGGTAAAGCAACGGGGAAAGGATGCCGGCGTAACAGGCTGGATCACTAAACCGTTTAATCCTGATCAATTGCTTCAAATTTCTGAGCAGGTTATAAAATGATGTATTTCGATAAAGGCAGGATTTTTCAAAAAACCCCCAGAGAAACTAGCATCTATCAGAAGCCCTCTTGCCATTTTAATTTATTGGGATGGCCGCCTACGGGTTTACCTCACGTTGAAAATAAAAGATCAACAACCATTCAGAAAAAAATGCATCCCAAGTCTACATGTTGTTCGGAAGGTAAAGAAATTACTCCATCTGTCGATATTGTAGAGGTGCTGGGCAACTTTGCACAAGCCGGTATGTGAAACCGTTATACGGTTAGGCTGGCCCGTTTATAATTTTGAGGTAATCGCATGAATATGGGGAAAATACTAGAGAATACTTTTGATGATGCTGAAGGAGAAGGCGGTCAGTATCTGACCTTTATTCTTGCAAATGAAGAATATGGGGTTGAAATCTTAAGGGTTCAGGAAATTCGTGGCTGGACGAAAGTTACCCCTATGCCAAATCAGCCCTCTTATCTCCGAGGTGTCATCAATTTGCGAGGCAACATTGTTCCGATTATCGATCTTCGTGAGCGATTCGGTATTGAGTCCATGGAATATGGAGCAACGACAGTTGTCATTGTGATACGTGTTGAGAGCGAAGATACAGAGCGAATCATGGGTATTGTCGTTGATGCTGTGTCTGAGGTGTATACGGTCAATGATTCAGACCGTCAGCCACCACCCGATTTGGGAAATGCCATTGGCGAACAATTCGTCAATGGCCTAGTTAGTGTCGATGAAAAAATGGTAATACTTTTGGATGTTGATCTTCTTTTGAATGAAGGTGTTCTTGATTCGGCAGCCTAGTTAGCCGCGAATTATTTATGAATTTGTCCATAAGCGAACAGCATTGAGGATAAGAGATGAACGAGCAGCAAGATATAAATGCACAACTTGCGAGTGAAGGCCCCGACACTAAAAAGCCTGCGGTTGCAGTAGAGACAAAACCCTCCTCAAACGCATCCCCGTCAAGCAAGACCGGGTTGGATGCTCAGTTACTTAAAGAGAGTTTTGCACTACTGGCTCCTGACATAGGCGAGCTTGTGAAGAACTTCTATGACTTGTTGTTCGAGCGTTATCCTGAGGTGAAACCATTATTTAAAAATGTAAGTCCAGAGGACCAGCATAAAAAGTTAGCGAGTGCCTTGCAGGGCGTGGTGAGCAATCTGGACAAACCCAGTACATTGAAAAAAATTCTCACTGAGCTGGGAAAAAGGCATCAGGGTTATGGTGTTTTGGAGGCTGACTATGAAGCTGTATCGACGACGCTGCTTGAGGCAATGTCCGAGTTGGCAGGAAGTGAATGGAACAACAATTTTGAAGAAGCTTGGCGCGTAGCGCTGGCGTTAATTAGTAAAACTATGTTGGCTGGTTACAGCAAATCCGAGGACAGAGTAATGGCAACAACTAATGAACAAAGTGAAGAGCTGGTGGCCAGCAAGGAAAAAGCAGGCGAACTAACAAAGTATCAGGCTGCTATAGCTGGTGCCACGACCCCGATGATATTGGTTGATCTGGATTTGGTGGTGACCTATGCAAATCCGGCCAGCATTAAGTTGTGGGAAAAATATCTGGACTTATATCTGGGGTATTTCCCCGGTTTTGACCCGTATGGCACGGTAGGTCTTTGTATTGATCAGTTTCACACTGATGCCCGGCATCAACGTGCGCTGTTGGGTGACCCGTCGAGGCTGCCTTACAGCACATTGATTGATGTGGGTGAAGATGGCTTAAAGTTCAGAATGATAGCAACGTCTCTTATGGATGAGGACGGAAATCATATTGGTAGCACGCTTGAGTGGGGTGATGAGACCGAAGCGTTTAAAAAAGAGCAAGAGGTTGCGCGCCTTCAATCAGCCATCGATGGGTCAGCGACAAACCTAATGATGTGTAATGAAAAGATGGAAGTTGTCTATGTGAATCCAGCGCTTCAAGAGACATTCAAAAAGTACGCGGTAGAGTTCCGGCAAGCCTTCCCCGGTTTTGACCCAGAAAATTCTCCCAATATTGATACTTTCTATAAAGATCCTGCAAATCAGCGGGGAGTGCTTATGGATGGAAGTCGGCTTCCAGTGAAAGACGATATAAAAGTGATGGATCTGGAGTTCTCACTGAATGCCAATATGGTGACAGGCCCTAAGGGTGAATACCTGGGGAATATGATCGAATGGACCGATGTTACTCAGGAGCGGGATGCGGAAAGACAGATTCGTCAATTGGTTGAAGGCGCCGCTATGGGTGAGTTTTCCACACGAATTGATACAGCAACGTATGGCGGCTTCTTTAAGCAGTTAGGAAATTTGCTGAATGAATTGATGTCAACCAGTGAACGTGGATTGTTAGATGTGGCTGGGGTGATAAAACAGCTTGCCGATGGCGATCTGACCGGAGAGGTCGATGCTGAATATCATGGGCTTTTCGGACAACTTAAAGATGATGTGAATGGCACGGTAGAAAACCTGAGGTCTATGGTTGAGCAGATTAGTGACGGTGCATTTAATATCAGTACCTCCGCCTCAGAAATTTCCCAGGGTAATGCCGACCTTTCTCAACGTACTGAAGAGCAGGCTTCTTCATTGGAAGAAACCGCATCGAGTATGGAGCAAATGACATCAGCCGTAAGATCCAGTGCGGACAATGCCCGTCAGGCAAATCAGCTTGCCTCCGGCGCACGCGAGCAGGCTGAGGCCGGTGGAGTGGTAGTCGCCGAGGCTGTAGAGGCGATGGCTGCCATCAACAGCTCATCCAAACAAATAGCCGAAATTATCGGTGTTATCGATGAAATTGCATTTCAGACAAACTTGCTGGCATTGAATGCGGCAGTGGAGGCGGCTCGTGCCGGTGAGCAGGGCAGAGGCTTTGCTGTAGTGGCATCGGAGGTTAGGAATCTTGCACAACGTAGCGCTGAAGCAGCGAAGGAAATCAAATCACTGATTAAGGATAGTGCGGAGAAAGTTGATGATGGATCGAGACTGGTGGGCGACTCAGGTCAAACCCTGGAAGAAATCGTCACCGCAGTGAAAAAGGTGAGCGATATCATTGCCGAGATGGCCGCAGCGTCGCAGGAGCAGTCCGCGGGTATTGAACAGGTCAACAAGGCTATTACCCAATTAGACGAAGTTACCCAGCAAAATGCAGCCTTGGTTGAACAAGCTGCGGCATCCAGTGAAGCCATGGATGAGCAGGCTAGTGGACTTAGTGATCTAGTGGGTAACTTCCATATGGGCGATGAGCAGGAAGTCGTCGAAATTAAACGGAAACCGGCGAGAAGAGCGCCTAGAGCTAAAGCTTCTCGTCCTCCTGTTAGAACACGCAAGCCTGCCGCAAGAATTTCGACCAGTGAAGAGAGTGAAGAGTGGGAGGAGTTTTAAGTATCAGAAACTGTTTGCCTAAAAACCCATCATACGAGTATCAGCTATGAATATGGCGAGTGTCATGGCGCAGGGAAGCCAAGTGCTCGATAGGTCGGGTAAGGGTGATTTCAAGTTTACCGATAGGGACTTTCGTTTTATCGTAAAATTTATTGCAGAACATGCGGGCATTGTGATGAGCGATGCCAAGCGTGATCTTGTTTATGGCCGGTTGATACGCAGGTTACGCGCTTGTAAGCTGACCAAATTTTCAGATTACTGCAAGTTGATTGGAAGCGGTGGCGGTGAGGAATTGGAGCATTGCGTCAATGCCTTGACAACTAATCTCACCTCTTTTTTCAGGGAACCGCATCATTTTGATTTTTTACAAAAAGAGCTTTTGCCTGCATTAATAAAGAAGAAAAAATCAAAAGTGATCAAAATATGGTCTGCAGGGTGTTCTACTGGAGAGGAACCTTACAGTATCGCGATGGCAGTGTCCGAAGTGCTGCCAGCAAACTGGGATGTACGTATTCTTGCCACGGACCTCGATTCCAATGTTGTCGCAACCGCGCAGCAGGGTATTTATAATCAGGACCGGGTCGAGGGTATGTCTCAGTCCCGCCTTAAACGCTGGTTTCGTCGCGGCAAAGGGGCAAGGGATGGTGTGGTCAGAGTGGTGCCTGAGTTGCGAGAGTTGATCAGCTTCAGGCAACTTAATTTGCTGGATAAATGGCCGATGAAAGGCAGTTTCGATATAATTTTTTGTCGTAATGTGGTGATTTATTTCGATAAATCGACACAGCGGGTATTGTTTGATCGGTTTGCCCAGCAGATGCAGCCTGACGCCCACCTGTTTATTGGTCACTCTGAAACACTCTATAAGGTTTCGGATCAATTCGCCCTGTTGGGCAACACTATTTACAATAGAATTAAATAAAATGACGGCCGTTGTTCAGCTTATCAGTGATCTTATGCACGGGGCACCCGGTGCAAAGCCTCGTGCTCTGCCAGGCTATGAGCATATTAACCGTTATTGGGACAGGCGACATGACCGCTATGTGGCTAAAATTTTACCCGGTGAATATTACGTCACCTTACAGGGTGAATTGGTGGCCACTGTATTGGGCTCCTGTGTCTCAGCCTGTATCCGCGATAGAAATATGGGTGTTGGTGGCATGAATCACTTCATGTTACCCCATAGCGAAAAACCGACAGAGTGGGGTTCAGCCTCATCTGCGGCTCGATATGGGAGCTATGCCATGGAAGTATTGATTAATGATATTTTAAAAAATGGTGGGCGCAGAGAGAACCTGGAAGTTAAATTGTTTGGTGGTGGTCAGGTATTGTCGCAGCCAACCAGTGTAGGTCAGAAAAATATTAAATTTGTGCGTGACTATATCCACTCTGAGGGCTTGCGGATCATTTCAGAGGACTTAGGTGGTAGACACCCCCGAAAGGTTTTGTTCTACCCCGATTCTGGTCGAGCACAAATAAAGAAGCTTCGAGTTCAGCACAATGATACGATTGTCCAGCGTGAAGACAGTTATCAGGCCAGTTTGGAAGAAAAGCCAGCTACTCAAACGGTAGAGCTGTTTTAAAGAATATTTTAAAGAACATACAAGGAGTGCTGGTGCCGTCCCCTATACGTGTATTAATCGTTGATGATTCTGCTTTAATTCGAAAACTGCTTACCAAAATATTGGGCGAGGCCCGTGGTATTGAGGTCGTCGGCGTTGCTGGCGACCCATTAATCGCGAGGGACAAGATAAAAGCGCTCAACCCTGACGTGCTCACCCTCGATGTCGAAATGCCCCGTATGGATGGCCTGACATTTCTGGGTAACCTGATGCGCCTACGCCCTATGCCGGTGGTGATGGTTTCGTCACTGACAGAGAAAGGTGCCAGCGTGACCATGGATGCATTGGCTCTGGGTGCTGTGGACTTTGTCACTAAACCCAAAATTGATATATCCCACAGCCTTGAGACTTATGCTGATGAGCTCATCAGTAAAGTAAAAGCGGCGGCGGCAGCGAAGCTTCAACCTAAAGCTCAACTGGATGAGCCGGCACCCGTCTATTCAGCAGATGCCGTTATTCCCCAAGTCTCCAAAAAGTTTTTTAGTACAACGGATAAAATTATAGCCATAGGTGCTTCAACGGGAGGAACGGAGGCGATTAAGGATGTCTTGTTGGGCTTACCCCCCGATGCGCCAGGTATCGTCATTGCTCAACATATTCCCCCGGGCTTCAGTGCGGCATTTGCTGAACGGATGGATCGCGTGACAGCTCTGTCGGTTAAAGAGGCTGAAGATGGTGATCAGGTGTTACCTGGCCACGTATTCATTGCTCCAGGGGATAAACATCTACTGCTTACGCGCAGTGGTACCCGTTATGTATGCCGACTGAGTGATGGCGAGCTAGTTAACCGTCATCGCCCTAGCGTGGATGTGCTTTTTCGCTCTGTGTTGCAATCGGCAGGAAATAACGCCGTTGCAGCGATACTGACAGGCATGGGTGCTGATGGTGCAGAGGGTTTACTCGAGCTTCATCAGTCCGGCTTACATACCATTGCTCAGGATGAAGCCTCCAGTGTCGTGTGGGGGATGCCAGGAGAAGCAGTCAAAAGAGGTGGTGCGAGTGAAGTGTTAACTCTGGGTAAGGTCGCTAGAGCGCTAATAAAAGCTTGTGCTGACCAACGCTAGTCAAAAAGCTAAATTGCAGGTCAAACTGGTATCTGTGCTTGCGTTGCTCTTGCTCTCCCCTGGCTTTTTGATCCGGACTTTTTACTCCAGACAGTTTGAACTGCGTGGTATTGCTTAGTTCGAGTTTTTCTTATGCCCCGCCGGTAAGCAACTCATACTCTATTGAGTGGTAGATGAAATCAGCTGGAGGGGGATTACCGGGAATTTAACCCAATAGAGGGACGGGGACATTAATGCTTGTAGGTCTATCCGTCGGTGATAATTGGGCAATTTGGTTTCTTCCCGACTGTTTGGCGAGATAAAGGGCGTTGTCGGCGATATCAATTAACTCGGCACTGTCAAGGCGGTGTTCTGATGCGCGCGTTAAGCCTATAGAAATAGTGCAGGTGAATTTTTTACCCAAGTGATGGAACGGTAAGTTGCTAAAGAGCTGTCGAATATTGTCAAAAATCTTACGCGAATTGTCGTCATCGCAGTTGCTCAGAATAATCAAAAACTCATCTCCACCATAACGCCCAATAGAATCAGTGCGACGTAAGCGATTCTTGAGTAACCTTGCCAGGGCGGTTAGTACTGCGTCGCCACTACTGTGCCCATAGGTGTCGTTGATTTTCTTAAAATTATCAATATCGAGCATGACATAAGTGGTGGTTCCCTGGGTACGTCGCATTCTCATCATAGTGGTGTTGCCGGCTTCTTTGATGCTGCTCTGATTTAATAAACCGGTAAGGCTATCCTTATTAATGGCTGAGTTGAGCCGGCGGGATAGATAGATGCGGTCATAGATCGCGGAGAGAAGACTTTCATCTGAAATAGGCTCGATGAGGATTCCATCGTTTCCGGTGAACCCCCCCTGATCTTGTTGGGCTACTGTAGAGAGGGGTGACAGATAAATTATTGGCAGTTGATTCCAACGGCTATATTGACGAATGACACCCACAATGTCTGCCCCTGAATAACTGGCGACCTGTGACTCTATGAGTACTAATTCCGGTTTAAACGCCAGTAATGTTTCTGCAATAGCAGCGGGGTTGTCCAGGGTGGCTGCTGTTATGCCGGCATTCTTTAGGGGTGATATATATTTTCTGGCAATGCCTGGGTCATCACCCATAAAGAGCACACGTGTTTCTGCTGTGAACCGGTGTTCAATGACTTCCGAAATTCGTTGACTTAGCAGGTTGCTGTTCGAAGAGTCCAGGCAATAATCCTTTATTCCAAGCCGTGTGGCACATAGCCTGGATTGAAAATCATCAACAGGTGTAATGATAAAGATCGGGCAGTTGTATTCCTCTACCACCGAGGAAATTACCTGTAATTCTGCCGCTGATTTACTGGTTAAAGATTGAGTCAGTTTTATCAGCAAAAGCTTTGGTTTTATTCTGTTGGGGCTGTTATTGATCTCACCTGGCCCCTTAAACAACGAAAAAGAATAGTGTAGAGCCTGGAGTTGCTGGATGAGTTCCTGAGTGGTCTTGTTCTGAATCTGTTCATCTAACAGCCAGATATGTATATGATTTTCTATACTCTCGGTATCAACTGTGCTCCATAAATTCTGTTTATTGATAGGCGTTTCAAGAAATATGGGTGGCTTGTTTGTCATGACCTATTCTTTGATCTCAAAATTGCATTTTTCACCGATATTACGAGTAGATTTCACCGTATAAAAAGCGGCCATGATGGTAATGGACATTTTTATGAGCGGAACAGTCACTGTACTAATGCAATGGCTGGTTTACTATTTTCTTCGGAGAACTTGTCACGAATTTCGAGAATTTTGGGTAGATTTTCCATGAAAATATCGACCAATTCAGGGTCGAAGTGTTTTCCACGGTTGTCTTTCAGCAAGCCCAGAGCATCGTCGATTGACCAAGCCTTTTTATAGGGCCTTTCTGAGGTCAGGGCATCAAAAACATCGGCCAAGGCTGCAATACGCCCGCCAATGGGAATGGCTGTTCCTTTGATCCCTTTGGGGTAGCCACTGCCATCCCACTTTTCATGGTGTGTATAGGCAATGTCTCTGGCCATACTCATAAGAGGGGAGTCGTCGTTGGCAAGCAGTTTTTCGCCAATGGTGGTATGGTTTTGCATGATTTTCCACTCTTCGGGTGTCAGTTTTCCCGGTTTGAGGAGGATGTTGTCGGGGATACCGATTTTTCCAATATCATGCATTGGGCTAGCATGGAGCAGGAGTTCAGCCTCTTCGCTATTCATGCCAGAGGCCAGCCCTAGAATTTTACAGATATGACTCATTCTCAGGATATGGTTTCCTGTCTCTTCGTCGCGATGCTCAGCGGCCATACAGAGGCGCTGGACCATCTGTAATTGTGTCTGGCGCAGTTCTTTGGTGCGCTCCTCTACCATTTCTTCCAGCACCGCTTTCTTTTCATGAACCAAGCGGTGTGCCAGGTGAGCATCAAGTAAATTTCGGACTCGCATCAGAAGTTCAGCATGATCAAAGGGCTTTGAAATAAAATCACGAGCCCCTGAGATAAGTGACCTCATCAGATATTCACTGCTGTGCTGGGCGGTGAGAATAACGATGGGGGGTAACATAGGATCCTTCAGACTCCTCAGCTGGTTCATTACATCATAGCCGCTTAGGTGAGGCATATTCAGATCGAGTAGTATCAGATCCGGGGGCGACTCTTTGTAGAGGGGGAGCACTTGCCGGGAGTCCTGAATGGCAATGAGTTCTAGTTGACTGTGGTGTTGGAATAACCGTTGAACCAGCTTTAGGTTGGCTGGTTCATCATCGACGATAAAAACCCTTCCGCTCTTCAGTGGTTCCGAAATCATTGGGCGTGCTCCTGCTCATAACCCAGGTAATAACTGAGAAGATCATGAAATTTGGGTTGTTGTTCAAGGG
Organism: Porticoccus sp.; assembly: GCA_011049795.1. The sequence continues at coordinate 5,163 of DRHD01000021.1, read as the reverse complement.
GTTTAATCAGGTAATCATTGAAACCGGTGATATTGGGCTGCGGATCATTTTCAGTGGACATTTTTTTCGAGACTGCGATGACCGGAATGCGCTCCATCCCCGGGCTGGATTTCAAAATCCGCAGAACCTGGTTGCTATCCATTTCAGGCATGTTGATATCTAAAAAAATCAAATTGGGTTTCTCTGACAGGGCAAGATCAATCCCCTTATTTGAGTTAGTTGCCGTGAGTAGCCGGATTTCATTATTGGGGCTGAGCAGTTGGGTTATCAAAGTGATATTTTCAAGGTCATCATCGATGTAGAGGACGCTTGGTTTGCCATTGTGACCTCTGCTGGCGGAGGCGTTGTAGTCCGGCTGGGATGGGGTTGCTTTAGAGTCCTGGTGTAACTCAATCCAAAATATGCTGCCGCCCTTTGGGTTATCCTCTACGCCAATGCTACCGCCCATCATTTCGACTAGGTGTTTGGTGATGGTTAGTCCTATGCCCGTACCTTCAATCTCCGTTGCATCTGCTCCGAGGCGATTAAATGGAACAAACAGTTCTTCGAGTTTTTCTTTGGAAATCCCGCGGCCGCTATCTTCGACAAGAATACGAACCCTGTCATCACCTTTGTGAATGGCCGTTATATGGACGCTGCCACCGGGTTTGTTGTACTTGATCGCGTTGGTTAGCAAGTTGATCATGACTTGCTTAAGACGGGTTTTGTCTGCACTTATGACAATATCTTGTAATTCAGAATGGCTCAAATTGATATTTTGATCATGGGAGGTGGAGCCCACCATAGCCAGGCTTTCTTTGATCAGTGGGAGAATTTCTAGTGGCTCAAGGGTTAATTCAATGTGACCGGCCTCCACCTTGGCTAGGTCGAGCACATCATTGATCAACTTAAGTAGGTGGTGTCCCGCATTGAGAATCTCATGGGTATTGTCTTTGTTCTCTGCTGATAGGGTCGGGTCCATGTCCATCAGTTTCCCAAAGCCTAAAATGGCATTCATGGGTGTTCTTAATTCATGACTCATTCTCGATAGGAAGTCAGACTTGGCGCGGTTTGCTCGCTCTGCTTCTTCACGGGTTTTGATGAGGATGGATTCAGCATGCTTACGATCATTGATATCCTGTATGACACCTAGCATGTGCAGTGGGTTGCCCTCACTATCGCGTGTTACTGCACCTTTTTCATGGAGCCAGCGTACGGTTCCATCAGGCCAAACAACACGGTGCTCAACATCATAAAGTGTGTCGTCGCGGATGGACTTGTTCATCGCGCCAATAACTTTCTCATAGTCTGCAGGATGAAAGGCTGTCAGCACTTTTTCGAAAGAGGTATTGGATTCTCCGGGATCGTGGCCAAACATGGGTGCTACACACTCTGAGGCATAGAGTTGGTTTGTTTTAAGGTCGAGATCCCAGGTGCCGATGTTGGCATATTGTTGGCTGCGGCTTAGTCGCTCTTTGTTTTCTGACAGAAGTTGTTCAGAGCGATTGCGACTGATGGCTGAGGACAGGGTGTCTGCAAGGATCATCAATATGTTGACTTCATTGACGCTGTCATCCGGATTGTTGACGGGTTGTTCCAGCTGGATGACATGGGTGGTTTTGCCGTGGGTCTGAAGTGGAAAGAACAGTGTGGATGGTCTTTGTTGTCCATCAATAGACACGTCTTCGGGGTTAATTTGGAGCTGTACTTGTTGCAGGTAGTCAGTAATAGATACACCGTCCGGTATGATCTCTTTTGCGAAAAAATCACTGAACAGATTCTTTTTACTCTCACTGTAAACTGTGCTGGTACTTGGGGCCCACCATTCGAAATCCAGTTGTATGTTCATGGACTCTTCGTCGAATGCCCAGAGGCAAATACCCCTACTGTGCAGTTGTTCGCCAACCCGTCCTAGAATAACCCCAATACTTTGATGGAGTTCATGGGGTTGGGTGCTGAGCAGTACCGCCGTCGCTTCATTGAGTAGATGGAGCAGCTTGGTTTGATGAAGAAGGTTATGCTCAACAACTTTTGCTTTGGTTATTTCAGTGCGTATGGACGTGAACTGATAAGGTTTCCCGTTACCATTCGTGTGTGGCGTGATAGTGGCCTCAGACCAATAGAGACTGCCGTCCTTTCGCTTGTTGCAGATTGGGCCTGCCCAGGTTTTACCCGTGGATATTGTGGCCCACAGCTCCTGGTAGAATGCATGGGAATGCGTGTCTGCTTTGATAAAGCTGTGGGTTTCCCCGATTAGTTCATCTCTTGAAAATCCAGTGATTTCGCAGAACTTGTCGTTAACCTGAGTGATTTTTCCATTAGCATCCGAAATGCTGATGCTCGCGTGATTATTTATTGCCTCGAGAATATTTTCTTGGAGCGTCGCATTCATGTCAGATCCATTGCTCATTCCTGGAATTATTTCTCTTTATTCACTCATGAAAATTTGACAGTCGGTATTGTTCTAATAATTTGGCGAGTAGATAGTTTAAGCACCGCAGAGCTAAAGAATTTCTCATCTTCAGTTGATATCGGCAGGGTTTTTCAAATCTTTAGGATTGTATGGATTAATTAATAGATTGATTGGCGCTGTCCTGCGAAATATTGCCTTGAAACTAATGAAGAACGTTAACGGGGGTGTGTAGGACGGTGAAAACAAAGGCAGGGGCTTTGTGTGGGGGGGGGCAGCGAAAGGTTTCTATTGGTGTACGTTTAAAAAGGCCTGTTTTTGGCGCCTTCTTTACAGATTGATCGATGACAGAATTATCAATAATAGTAGTCATAGATTTAATTAAAGAAAGATTTGCATGGCAGACACTAGTGAAGACCAGGAGAAGACCGAGTCCGCTAGCCCTCGCCGTCTGGAGAAATCCCGAGAAGACGGGCAGATTGCACGATCCAAAGAGTTAACTACGTTTCTGTTATTGGCCGGTGGTTTGGGCAGTTTATGGGGGATGGGTGGCGCTCTCTATGGTCAGTTGGGACAAGTAATGGAGCAGGCCTTTCTTTTTGATCGCTCTCAAGCGTTTGAAGTAGAGTCAATGTTGAGCAAATCCTGGGTTCTTGGTGAAAGAGCACTACTGGGTATTTTACCTTTTTTTCTGGTTATGGTTATCGTGGCATTGCTGTCACCGATGCTTCTGGGGGGACTGTTGATTTCGACCAAATCTTTGAAGCCTCAAATCTCCAAGCTCAACCCGATGAAGGGTCTGAAGCGTATGTTTTCTTCGCAAGCATTGGCAGAACTGGCCAAAGTAATCACCAAGGCCGTTGGCTTTGGGACGGTACTGGTTTTTTTTATGTCCAGCAACATCCCCGCGTTTATAGCGCTGATGGGGCAACCGATACAGCAGGCTTTATCCAATGCGTTGAGTTTAGTAGTTCAGGCCTGTGGTTCTATGATCTTAGCGCTGTTTGCTGTGGTTATCATCGATGTGCCATACCAGCTATGGCACCACGCCAAACAATTACGGATGACTAAAGAAGAAATAAAGCGCGAACACAAGGAATCGGATGGTGACCCCCAGGTGAAGGGTAGAATTCGTGCCCAGCAGCAGGCGATGGCTCGGCAGCGGATGATGGCAAATATTCCGACGGCTGATGTGATCGTGACGAACCCAACCCATTATGCCGTGGCTCTTCGCTATGAGGAGTCGGGTATGTCGGCACCCCGTGTGGTTGCAAAGGGTGCAGATGCAGTGGCTATGAGAATTCGTGAAATGGGTCAGGAGCATGGCGTCCCCCTGTTGGAGGCGCCGCCTTTGGCCAGGGCGCTTTTCCGCCATGTTGATATTGAACATGAGGTACCAGAACAGCTCTATACCGCAGTGGCAGAAGTTGTGGCATGGGCGCTGAGTTTGAAGCGATCTAGATATACCGGAACAGATGCGGTCCAGAAGCCATCCAATTTGACCGTTCCTGAATCCCTTGCTGTAGCAGAGAGTGAAAGTAGCACTGAGATGAATAATGAATCAAACAGGTAGTCTTTCAACCGCCTCTAACTGGTTAAGTGGGTTGAACATGACTTTGCTGGCGGGGCCCATCTTGATCCTCATGGTGTTGTCCATGATGATTTTGCCATTGCCCCCTTTTGCGCTGGATATTTTCTTTACCTTTAATATTTCTCTTGCTGTGATGGTGTTGTTGGTGAGTATGTTCACCAATAAGCCCCTCGAATTTGCAGCATTTCCCGCAATTTTGCTATTCACTACGCTATTGAGACTGGCGCTCAATGTTGCATCCACTCGGGTTGTGCTTTTAGAAGGGCACAACGGCGGCGATGCGGCAGGAAAAGTTATTGAGGCCTTCGGGCAATTCCTGGTGGGGGGGAATTTTGTTGTTGGTTTGGTCGTTTTCATGATTCTGGTGATCATTAACTTTATGGTGATCACCAAAGGTGCCGGTCGAATTGCCGAGGTTGGTGCTCGTTTCATGCTCGATGCCATGCCGGGTAAACAAATGGCGATTGATGCCGACCTCAATGCGGGCTTGATTGGAGAAGATGACGCTCGTACACGCCGGTTGGCAGTCGCGCAGGAAGCAGATTTTTATGGTTCGATGGACGGCGCCAACAAATTTGTTCGAGGTGATGCCGTAGCCGGGTTGGTGATCATGGTGGTCAATATTGTGGGAGGCCTGTTAATCGGTGTTCTTCAGCATGACCTCAGCTTTGCGATTTCAGCCGAAACCTACACATTGATGGCGGTGGGGGATGGGTTGGTTGCTCAAATCCCGGCGCTGGTGATATCAACAGCTGCCGGCGTTATGGTGTCTCGAGTCGATACAGATGAGGATGTGGGCCAGCAGATGATTGGTCAGCTGTTTGTTAATCCCCGTGTTATTGCGCTAACCGCGGGTGTTTTGGGCCTGCTGGGGCTCGTGCCTGGAATGCCTAATTTCATCTTCTTGGTGTTTACTGCCCTGTTTGCAGGGCTGGCCTGGCACCTGAAACAGCGTCAAGCTCAGGAGAAGTCTATTGAGTCAGCTGTCTCCGAAGAGCCTGTTTCACCGAGTGTGCCGGATGCTAGCTGGGATGATGTAGAGTTAGTGGATATGTTGAGCTTGGAGGTAGGCCATCGTCTTATTCCCATGGTGGATGCTTCACAAAAAGGCGAGCTCCTTGGCAGAATAAAGAGTGTGCGAAAGAAAATTGCCCAGGATATTGGTTTTTTACCCCCGGTTGTT
>DRHD01000020.1 GCA_011049795.1 Porticoccus sp. | reverse complement strand
AGATGTGTATAAGAGACAGACGTATGCCCTGACAAGTGGTTCCGCCAGCACCTGGTGCTGGAGACCCCAAAGGGCTTGTTGGATGCATGTGTTGCGTCGACCGGTTGAACTCGCCTATCCAAAGCGGTCATTACTTATTTTCCTAGATAGGGGTTCTAGCGGGGAATCGTCCAAATGTCCGGGAAATGGCTGTGACCCGCTTCATCCGTGAGCTGTAGAGCATGAGTACATTTGACAACGATTTAAAACAGTATCAAATTGACTGATTACTGTGCGATGTCAACAAAAAAACCAATCGTCTTTTGAGACTCTACGGGTTGCCAAGCGCTTTTTGTATTTAGATACCGACTTACTATCTGTCTCACACAAAAATCTGGTTATAGAGCATGATTTGAAGCAATTTTAACTAAGAATTGTATCGTTTCAATTACCTAAGACTCCATAGCCCAGCAAAAAATAGCGGAATTTTGTAACTGGTCATTTGGACTCCAGCTCTGGAGGCCGTGCCAGCTAAGGGGTATAGCGATATTCCGGACATTTGGACGATTCCCCGCTAGAACCCCATGGAGGATATTATTAGCCCTATTACGTCAGAATAGGCCTTGAAGTAGAAACCACACTTGGCTACAGGCCCCACAATCCACTAGCTGTGGAGCATTATGTCTTTTTTGGCGGGGATGTCCCCAGAACCCCAGTATGCGACGCCAACCCCTAAAGCGCAGGAGGCTAACCGGCCTGTCTGTGACCATGGTATTACCCACCTATGCCTGGATGTTACCGATGTCGATGAAGAATATAAGCGCTTAACGGCTGCTGGTATGGTGTCGCACAGTGAGCCGCTGTGGGTGTCGGAGAGTGTTAAAACAGTGTATGCACGCGATCCTGATGGCAATGTTGTGGAATTGCAGGAAATCATGGCGAATACCGACGATGAAAAATTAATCGGTGTGCCGCAGTTTATGGTTAAAAGCTGAGTTGCGGGTCGGTAGCACGGTAGCGTTTGAAGTACTGAGTAGTGAAACCAAGCTGATGAAGTTGAAAGCCAAAATAACCAAGCTGGATGAAGCCGCTGAGTTGAATTGGGCTGGCGGTTCGGTCATAGCAATTTCGGGGATGCATTATTTTCGTATTAAAAAACTGGGTAACAACTCCGTTCGGTTTCACCACGGTGAAGTGTTTAAAGGGCTATTATTACCGTTGCTAAAAAAGATGTTGAAAAATAGTGAGCTGCTTTATAGGAATATGAATCGAGCAGTAAAAAATCGTGTTGAAAAATAAAACGTTCTTTTTAATAGAGAAGATTAGTAATAGAGAGGATTAGTTATGCGAGCAGCAGTTTATTATGGCAAAGAACAGCCATTAGTCATTGAAGAAGTTAGCAAGCCGGATATTGGCCCTTTAGATCTTTTATTAAAGGTGAGTCGCTGTGGTATTTGTGGTTCAGATGTTCACTTTGCGCAAGAGCAGGGTGTTGCACCGGGTACGGTATTTGGTCACGAATTCTCAGGCGTGATTGAGCAGCTTGGTTCCAGTGCTGTGGGTGATTTTAAGGTAGGAGATTCAGTCATTGCATTAGGTGGTATTCCCTGTGGCGAGTGCCCTGCTTGTTTGAATCAGGCTTTTGCCCAGTGTCAAAGCATTGGCCTGATCGGCTGCGATGTAAACTTCGCGGGAGCTTATTCAGAATATGTGCGGGTATCTTCTTTGGCGAGTCTGAAGGTGCCTGAGAGTGTTGATATGAGTGATGCGGCGGTGGTTGAACCGCTGGCTGTTGGCTTGAATGCATGGCGAAAAGTGGCTCCGCAAGCCGGTGCTGATGTATTGATATTGGGTGCTGGCCCGATTGGTTTGGCTATGGTGAAGTGGGCACGTTTTTTTGGTGCGGCCAATGTTGTTTTAAGTGAGATGGTTCCCAGTCGCATGGAGCGCGCTCGCCAGGCCGGTGCGGATTTAGTGCTAGATGCCAAGCAGGAAAAGAACCCTGTTGAAGCCATGGTTCGTGAAACAGGAAGAAGCCCTACGGTTATTTTCGAATGTGTGGGTCGCCCCATGCTGCAGCACTTATTTGATATAGCGCCTCATCAATCACACCTGTGTCTTTTGGGTGCCTGTATGAAGTCGGAATCGATCAATATCTCTACGGCGACGCTTAAAGATCTAAGTCTGACGATACCACTTGGCTACGGTGTGGAAGAGTTTGCCTTTATTCTGGATTTATTGGCGAGAGAAAAAATGGATACTCAACCGCTTATTTCTGATGAGATTTCTTTAAATCAAGTTCCAGAAATATTTGAAGCGTTAAAGCAACCTAATGACCACTGCAAAGTGATTATTGATTTAACGTGATTTTCTTTGGTAGGCCGGGTTTTTAACCCGACAAATTACCCAATGCCGCGAGTATAGGCGGAATACGCGTTGTTCAGTAATAACTGGAAAGAGCTTACGTTATGTCAAAAAGTGTATTGATCACAGG
>DRHD01000019.1 GCA_011049795.1 Porticoccus sp. | reverse complement strand
CCACCGTCCTCTCCAAAATCGAATACAGGGGTCTCGTCAGTCCCACAGCACCAAGAGTCATCGTCGTTACCCTGCCAAGCACGAGAACCTATAGGCGAAGAATAACCTAGAGAACCACCGCTACCGTCCACCACTATGGCCTGGGACATTGCAAGGTTGTCACCGTTTCTAAAGGTCATGCCGCCGCCAAAGGTCGTAGCCGCCGTTCTGCTATCGATCACCTCGTTGTGGGCGAAACCCTCGAACCCTTCTTGGTAAAATGAGTAAGAAGAGCCATAGGCCGCATCTATATTGGCATTCCAGCTTGAGAGGGCTACGCTGTTTCCGCCGCTATATGGGTCAGTTAGACCCATATTTGGACCTTGAATAAATACAGAGCTGGCTACACATGAGCCGCTAGCTAGCATGACACTTACTATAGCTAATTTTTTTAACATGACAAAAGTCCTTCTTCGGGAGGTTTATTTAAATTTATAATTGTTTTACTTCTTGGCTTTTCTTTTTATTCCAGCAAGCGCTACTAATGCAGAGCCAAATAGCCATGCTGCGGCGGGGACCGGTACCGCAGAAGGTGCGATATTTACAATAACTGAAGTTGTATCAAAAGGGTCTCCACCGATAAAACCTGTTGAACAGACAGAAACACTCGTGGCTGTATCGGGACATTCCAGCGCGGGGTTTGTGATATTGACAGATTCAGTCGCTTTCATAGAATATGTCAATGTTGAGGTAGAGAAGGCAGAGACAGTAAAAAGTAAGCTGTCTGTATATTCATCCCAACTATAATTTGTTTGTCCTGCCGTTGGCGTATCAAAGGTACCGCCAAAACCGGTCCCTGTTTCTACAAAACTTCCTGGCGTAAGAGACACGGAAGATGAAGTCAACGATGAGCCATCGAGGGCGATATTCAATTCAAAGCTGCCCGTTGCATCAGCGCCTGACATCATGCTCATTTCCAAACTACCCGCTAGCACTAAATAATCAAAAGTCCATGATTGATCAGCCCCCGTAGTATTGGTGAACGATTCAGACCACGTCACTACTGATATGCTGTCCCATGCAGAATCACCAACTCCGCCAACATAACTTCCCTGTGTCTTTACAAACAATTGGCCTGTCACAGCAACTTTCGCTTGAGCCACAATTGGATTGGCAGCACCATTTGTAGCTTCTATATCAATACTACCTGACGTTTGCGCGGGTGGTGATAACGTATCTGTTACTGAGGACGTGACAATTTCCGAGAACGCTGTAATCGTAGCCGCATTGGCAGACAGTGAAAGTGTGAGGCCCACTAGGGCTAGGGTATGTTTCAGCATGAGGGAGTACTCCTGTACATTGTTATAGTTATGCTGTTTTATTTTTGTACACATACGATGCCAACTATTTAAGTTTTTGTAAAGGGGCTATTTCGTAAAGAGTTTCGACAATTTGGAAGTGATTTGTAGTCGGCGGGGTTATATGGTGCGCTTTTGCAAGAAGCGTCAGTTATTAAACTCTAACAGTATCGAAAAGCGTCAACATGGCTGCTTAGGGTCCAGGCTGTGTGAAAACTCAGGGAAGATGAAATCATTGCCCAAAGCGCCCCCAAATAAAGTGACCGATAGGAGCTTCGTTGCTAACTTTTACCCTGAAAAACCAAACGGAGTGGTTGTGCGCACGATAAGAAATTTTTAGAAATAGTTTTCACACAGCCCGGGTCATGACCTGCCATAGGAAGCTAACAACATTACATGTAAGGCAATGGCAGCTTTACATTTCAACAACGGACATCAGCCTACCTAACAATTTATATCAGCTATATATGTCAGCTTAACGCTTATGGACATTAAAAAGACCCGAAGTAAATCAAGTTTGACACACCGGGTAGTGGCCTGCGATATCAGGCCACGGTTTTAACAGGGGGATCGGCGGGCTTAAGTAAGTACCATTTAATTTATAAAAAGTGGGCTCATTTGTGAGCAATAGGCCGTCAACCAATCAGTGCAAGCCTTGCGACACGAAAATCTTTATTAACAATGTTTTATTAAACAATCTACTGTTGAGTTTACAGGCCGCCTACTGGAGCTTTCCGGTTAACCCCTGTTTCTGATGATTGTTCCCTTAGATACAGCTATTGCAACTGTATCAAAACTCACTCGAACGAGCCACAACTACCATCGGGAAAACTCATCAATTGAATAAGCATCACAGCCCGGCAAGGCTTGATACTCACTCAAAACAAAAGCGGGGCTGCCCCTGAACATCTGCACATACAACTCACAACGATCACGCGGCTCGATAAAGGCGCTTTCATTTTCTAAGCGCTGTTTTAAATCATCCAGCGTTATCACCTCTCCGCCCATGCGAACACCACCATCAGCAACGCTATCCAAAAGCATACTGGGCGCTGATAACGCTGAACGGGGGAGCCATTCAGGCAATTCATTGTTGCGTCCCTGCCCCGGCCTACCGTTATAAGCAAACTCTGCCCAGTAGGACATCATTTTAGCCGACAGTAATTCACTGCTTGCTTTGTTCTCATCGGTAAACACACCGGGCAACGTTAATCCCTCATACGTGGCAAACACAAAGGGAATTTCCAAACTGTGAGCCGCACCCATGATTTGAGAATAATCAGCCATCCAACCATCACCACCTTCATCCCAATCAAAACGATAACTCCAGAGTAAATCATCGCCTGATGATTGAATGTTTTCTGACAATTTATCCACGGCCAAGGCCTGCCACACATCAGAACGATAGCGATTATGTAACTCATAACGTGCAACATCAGTGATCTCTCTCATCATGCCGAATGAAATATCGACCATCCGCTCATCATTCATTAAAAACATTTTTGCTTCGTCGCGATTAGTCCCGGTAATAATCGGTACCGCGTTATAGCTTGTGGTTGAGTTGAAAGCTTCGATCATTGGCATCGCTGGCATGACCGTGCCATCCTCGATTATTTGCGGATTTTGATACATGCCAAAACTTGCGGCCGAGAAAAAAGACAACAAGTCTTCAGCGGATTTAGCACGCAATAAATCACTAATTTCTTGATCCGACATGCTGGCCACTAAGGCCTTAGTCTTGGTTCTATTGATCGTCTCACTTTCAATTTCAATTTCAGTTTCAGTTTCAGTTTCAAGCAAATGCAACAATATTTCTCCCGAGCTATTATTATCGCCAGGCACAATATCATCCCGGTAATTCTCAGCCCACACCACAGCGCTTGAATTGGTACCACCACTTTGGATGATGGCCCGGTGGAACAAACCTTTGGCTAACGGCGAAGCCAGCATGGTTACCGTATTTCTGCCACCCGCCGACTCACCAAACACCGTGACATTATCGGGATCACCACCAAAGGCAGAAATATTGTTCTGTACCCACTTAAGCGCCGTAATCATATCCAGCGTGCCATAGTTACCGGAGCCATCCACAGCATTATCCGCCGTCGCCCTTAAGGCTGGATGACTAAACCACCCCATCACACCTAAGCGATAATTGATGGTGACGATAATCAACTGTTGGCTGCCAGCCAGGATAGAGCCATCATAGCTAGCCGCGTGACCGATGGTGTTACCGCCGCCATGAATCCACAACATAACCGGTAGTCGGTGGCCCGCTTCAGGCAGTGTATTTTCCGTAAACGCTGGCGCCCAGATATTAAGGTACAGGCAGTCTTCTGAACCAGAGGACTCACCCCATTCCAGCACATTCAAGGTCACTGATGGGTTACCGATTTGAATGGGATGAAGGTGGTG
>DRHD01000018.1 GCA_011049795.1 Porticoccus sp. | reverse complement strand
ATCCAGTATTTGGTACCTTGTAATGTGGCTTGCAGCGCCAAACCATTTTCAGTCATCTGAAATATTTCTACACCTTCAACGGCTGTACCTGAAGTACTTCCTTCACCACCTTTTTCACCCGATTTTGCGGCAGCATCAGCCTGACCTGAAAAGTCCCAGCCATCCTCAATAAACGCATTTAACGCTTCCTCAGAATGAAAGACAAAAACAACACTGAAATCTTTAATCCCTAGGCCAATACCTACACCGGCAGAAAACATTTTCATGTAGTTTTCTTTGCCCGTGTCGTTGTTTTTTACGATGCCGCTGCCATTACCGGTAGAAATTAAAAACAGGTTAATTCCAATATTTGAAAATGTTGCATAGCCTGCGGAATTAGCTATTTTTCCTTTAACACTTGGCTCTTCTTTATATAAACTCGTTAAGATTTTCTGGCGCATATCTTTGATTTCTTTTCGTTCTTCCGCCACATCAGCCATTGCTGAAAATGACAATACTAATGCAAGTAAACTACATAATATTTTTTTCATTGTGATGGCTCTCTTTTAATTAAAGTATTAATTTAAATCGTCATTGGTCCAATATTTAGCACCTTATAAATTCACTTGAAGCGCGAGGCCATTTTCTGTCATCTGGAATATCTCTACACCTTTAACTACGGTACCTGATGTATTGCCTTCGCCACCTTTTCGCCAGATTTTGGTAGGATCCATATAAATCCGAGCACCTTTAATAGATACAGCTAGACTTACATTGTTAATTCTTCAAGGTCGGAGTAATAACTCATACATAAACCCGACTTTAAATGATTATCTGTCGTCACCGACCCTTTTTATTTCTCTTTTATTCTCATAGTCAGTGGCCAAATGGCTTCAGTCAAAAACTTCCTCCAGCACCTCACCCTGGGCCGCCGCTGGTGGTGTTATCGACAGAATCCTAGCCAAGGTTGGTGCCACATCGACAATACCAACCGCCCTCTCTACCCGCTGATTACGGATCCCCTTGCCCGTAAATATCAATGGCACATGAGTATCATACTGCCAGGGCGATCCGTGCATCGCAGCGATCGGTCCAGACTCAAACATAAACCAGTACGGTTGTTGCACCACGTAGATATGGCCGGATCGCTGGGGGTGGGTATTATTTTTTATTTGTTGCAGTACGGTGGTTTTTTCCAACCGGGACAATCCGGATCTGGAAACTGCCACATTGATACCTGGGTGATCTGCCAAAGCTAATGAAATCGTCTGCTCCACAAGCGATACAGATTTTCCCGCAGCCGTAATTTTTTGTTCATCCAAATAGAGGTAAGGGCGGAAAAAGAAGGTCGCCACCCCATCAATGCCAAATTGCTGCTTACCAACGGTATTGGCAATCGTGGTTATTTCGTCGGGTTTGATTCTACCGACGTCATAACCCAGCTCAGTCATATATTCAGGCATCTCCGCCATACCGTGATCGGCACTCAAGACAATCAGGGTGTTTTTCAAACCCACCGCTTTATCGACATAGGCAAATAAGGCCTCCAGGGTGCGATCAAGTTGTAGTACGACGTCTTCGTTTTCCAAACTGGAGGGCCCAAAGAAATGATTCACCGCATCCACTCCGGAGAAACTTATTGATAGATAATCAGTGACGGAATCCTGCCCCAGATTTTCATTGGCGATAATGGTTTTCGCAAAATCCATCAATAACTGATCGCCGATAGGACTGACCAGTATCTGGGTATTAAATAACCTGTTACCGGCCTTGGCATAGGTGTGAGGGAACGTGCGCCCGTAACCCTTAAGATCTGTCTCATAGGGACGATCATCCTGCCCACCCAACACATATCGGGACTGATCCAGTAACAGTTGCCATTGCTGCTCGCTGTATTGCTCAGTCTTGCGCTGGGCATTCCAGTCCTTCGCCCACTGCGGGTATTCGTCGTAATAATACTGGCTGGTAACAAAATCACCGGTATCGACTGACATCCAGAACGCTTTCCCCGTATGCCCCGCCATGGCAACTGCGCTGCGATCCTTACCTGAAACCCCAAAAACCTTGGCTTTGCCTGCGGTGTGTACAGTGAGCGCATCACTGAAGGTTTGTACCAGTAAAGCACGTGGCGAACGCCCATCACTGCGCGCCAATTTCTGGGATGGATCGACCTGCTCGCCCTTGGGGGTATCCTCACGAGTCGGTAACAATGGAGCGGCGGCGTCTTCAATGTTATAAGCCAGCTCGCCCGTCTTAGCATCAAACCAGACATTACCTGTCATGCCGTGCGTGGAAGGGTGAGCACCAGTTGCGAGGGTGCTGTGGCCAACGATAGTTTCAGTGTTGGCATGGCCGTAATGAGCGCTGCCGTAGACAGTGCCGTTTTTCAGTAAATAATTAAAACCCCCATTAGCAAAATTCTTTTGATAGCGACTGAGTAAGTCGGCACGTAAACCATCGACCGTAATCTGCAACACCAGTTTGGGAGGCTGTTCTGCAATTGCAGATACAGAGAGTAAAAAAGAAAGCCCCATCAAAACTGCTGAAATAAAAGAGTGTTTTAATTTCATAAAGTTTTATCCTGGTGCAAATACCCCTTAAGCTAATGGCATGCCAGCTACGACACCATATCTAATGCCTCGAAAGCCTCACAAAAGCCCCGTTGAAAAAACCCGTACAACAATGTAAAAAGTGCCGCGGCCATAAGACAGCGGTACTTTTTGAGAACCCCGCAGGAGGGGGCGCAGGGTTCCACTGTGAGGTTAGATACAGCCAAATACTCTATTTCTGGGGCAACCCAAGCATAAATATCTCGACCGCCTTTTTACTTTCAGGCCTGAGGTTCTCAATCCCTTCGTAGGGCTTACCGTGAGTAGGCGGTCTGTCTGGGTATTTTTGTTTGAATGCCAGATGGCGCTTTATCATGCCAGCGAATTGACCACCGGCCCATGGACCATATTTGATCGAATCAATTGGACGCTCTTCACGAGAGTCCCGATAGAGGTCAAATATATGCGCCGCAATAGGGTTAGACCCAGGAGGAGGAAGGTGCATTTTGTACTTATTCTTGACTACTGACTTGAGTATTGGCCCTTCATAGATATGCACATAATCACGGCGTCCATGTGTTTCTCCCAGTAACAACACTCCACTCTGGTCTATGCCATCGATCACCCTATCTCTAGGAACGCCATCCATCGCATTACCCAAGCGAGCAAACGTTGTGAATAGATCACTCACATGAATAATATCCTCAGCGTAGCTTCCTGGTTTGATAACACCTTTCCATTGCACCCAGGCATTAACTCGTACACCACCCTCCAAATGGTCCGTTTTACCACCACGATAGATTCGGTCGGACTGTCCAGTAGGGCCTGCATATTGCAAGAAGGGACCATTGTCACCCATCACCATAATGATGGTGTTCTCGGCAATGCCTAACTTGTCTACTTCTTTGACTATCTCGCCAATCCACTCATCGACCTCGACAAGAATGTCGGCCATTGTTCCGCCGTTAAGCGTGTTGTACTCACTTCGGTGCTCCTGAACGAATGAGAGGGGAAACAGCGGCCAGTAATTCAGGAAGAAAGGCTTATCCTGTTTGGCGAGTGTACGAAGCTGTCCCAAGGCATTCTTCTGGTAACGCTCGTTCATCTCCCGATATTTCTTCTGTGTCCAAGCCTCTCCCGCTTTCATATGAACTTCGTAGAGTTTTCCATCACGCAACTCGACACCCGTGACCATATGAGCGGGATCCGGTATAAAGAGTTTATCTAGCGTAAAGGTCTGCTTCTGCCGACTAGGATCTACACCGCGAATAATATCGGCGGACTCCATGTCCCTGCCCATAATGGCAAGCTGCCCCTGCTGATGAATAGGGAATTCAGCATGCATAAACCCCTGATTGCTGGCATAGGCTTGCTCGATATCGCCCAAATGCCACTTACCCACATGAGAGGTGTAATAGCCTGCATCCCTAAGCACTTCAGCAAGTGTGACCTCTTCAGCAGATAAGCCATCGCCAGCCATGGTCGCCTTTGCTTCAGTTAACCCAGTGCGCGTTGGGTAGCGCCCGGTCATCATTGCTACACGGGTTGGTGTGCAGGACGGTTCAGTGTACATACGCTGCAGGCTGAGCCCTTCCCTAGCCAGTGCTGTCATATTCGGTGTTTTATAACCTCGGATGACGCTGAGCTCATCCATGCCGATTTCACCAAAGCCCACGTCATCCAGCAGAATGTAGACAATATTGGGTGGTTTTCCGCCGTTCTTCTTGCGAATATCGGCCAGCTTCTTGTCGAGCGCCTTATCATCTGCAGCCCATGCCTTACCATTTTGGGCTTCAATAATGGTGTACTCGGCATCATGAATGATCTCCCCTGCACCAACAAACGGCGCAAGTATCAACAGGCCAATAAATGCCACAACAATCCGAGTATTTTTCATAGAGTACCCCCTTAGCCTCTTATTTTAGTTCTAGACAGTCTCTTATTTTAATTCTGGATAGCCTCTTATTTTGATTCTGGTAAGACACGGTGATCGTATCTCTGTACTCAGCGTACAACCCAAATCTTTTGAGCAGATTGATACACTTAAGGTAAGGGTATTAGCTCAACTGATCATGCAATGCTTGGAAAAGTATAGTAGAAGTTTCACCACACGACGGGGGCTCGTGTAGTGTATATTTCAATCATCGTCATAAATTCAGTAATATCACCGCTAAGTTTTAAGGTTATTAAAATATTTCACCATGTGATCGTTTCCAGTAAAAACTAACAATACTTAAACCCTAAAATTTTGTGCCACAATGCACCCGACGAATGACATGCCTGAGTAGTTAGTTTTATGCTGAAAACCTCTGTTCTTCGCAAGCTTGCGATATTCAGTCTCACACTTGGCTTATGTACCAGCACTCAATTGTTAGCCAGCCAATTAGACAACGACGCCTACGTTGGAGCTGAAGCCTGCAGCAGCTGCCATCAGGAAGAACATCAACAATGGCAACAATCTGACCACCACAAAGCAATGCAGGTAGCCACAGTCGACTCTGTGTTGGGAGACTTTTCAAATGTTACAGTTCGGTATCACAATATTGACAGCCGATTTTATCTGGATAAAAAACACTACTATGTTGATACGCTGGATGAAACCGGCACAACAAATACCCTGTCTCTTATACACATCT
>DRHD01000017.1 GCA_011049795.1 Porticoccus sp. | reverse complement strand
ATATAATCGCACCTTAGACGCTGTATTGACACAAAGCGATGGCACTGCCTTTGCGGTTACGTTGGCGGCTTACACTGCTAATGACTGTGTTGGCGCATTGGCTAAAGTAGTCACCGGGAGCGGCGGCGGTATGCTATTGCGCGGTGTTTCCATCCGTGATAATGCTGTGCAAACCGAGCCGTATATAATCCATATCTTCCGCAGTCTGCCACCGACCACCGTTGCTGATGCTGATGCGATGGACTTAGTATCCGCCGATGGTGACTTAGAGATTGGAACGGTAACGATTCTTGCTACTGATTATGCCACTGCTAATGGTAGCGATTACAGCAAGGCGTATGTGGCGATTGAAAATATCGAAGTGCGCGAAGCAAGCAATGGCACATTTTATGTCTATTTGGAATGCACCGCTACGCCCGATTACGTTGCTGATGATGACCTGAAGATTGAGTTTTGGTACTGGATGGATTAGTCATGCCGTTATTTTTTCGTCGCAGAATAGTAGCATTAGGCGCTGTATTCGATTATTCCGCCTGGTTAACCCAGCACTTCCCACTTGCAGACCGTTGGGATCATCAAGACCCTGTGAGCAGCTCTGTGCTGGAAGCATCGTACTCAACCGCGTTGGCGTTGGGGCGGGAGTTATCCCCAAGCGCGACTAGGTTTACATTTACTGCCGACGACCCTGATGGTTGGAACGTTATTGGTGAGGTTGGAGCAGACCCCGAAGCCTCCGAAGTTGGCAGTGGACAAGCTCATGGTGGTGCTGGAACGGGCGCATGTAACTTATTTTCATCAGCTGCGGCTTCTACGCCGCGTATTAGAATCCTTAATTTTTTATCTATTGGGAAAACCTATCGCGTTACCATTACCGTATCCAATGACTCTGGTGCAGGCACTGGGGTAATAAAAACAGATAGCTTTGTCGTTGACAACACCTTCCCCGTCGGAACAACCTCATTTGACGTTGTAGCCAATGAAACCACATTAACTGTGAGGGTGATAGGTACGGCTCCTGCTGATTTAACTATTGATACTGTATCGGTAAAGCAGCTAAACATAGCCGAATCGAGCGAATTTCCGGGGCCGGAGGAGCTTTCAACTTCTGGTGTGGGCACAATGGACAAGGGCAACTGGACGGTTGTTGAATCCCCCCCGAATCAGGCAGTTACCCAAATTAATTCTAGTACCCTAAAATTGGTTTCGGATGATGCTACAAGCGTATCTATAGCTCAAGCTTCAATGGTTACTGGCAGAAGGTATTTAGTAAATTATGATATAGTATCAATCACTGGCGTATTAAAGGTTGATACAGGTATTCCAACACAGACTATAACTGTGGCGCGCAACTATAATTCCGAATTCACGGCAATAGGAACGAGCATACGATTTCGAAACAGTGGCGCGGCTAATATTAACATTGCTAACATCAGCATCACCGAACAAAACCCCATGAACGGCGACACCGTTGTCAGCGAAGTGGGTGTTCCAACCAACTTTGGCTCGTTGGGGCTGTCGGTTGTTGACGATGGGGCGGCGAGTAAGAGCGGTTTTCTTAGTGCTGAATTGAACAGTAAATTGAATTTAGAACTTGGCTTCATTAGCATGTGGGGGCAAAGTGACACATGGGCGGCTGGGAAAGCCTATCTTTGTGCATTAATTATAAATGCCAATTATCAAATATATATTGCTAGAGATGGCTCTAATTTAATTCCGACATTTAGATCAAACGGGGTAGACGAACAGATAAGCATTGCGAGTGGTTCACCTAGTGACTGGTTTCATATTGTCATAAAATGGGCATACCCCGGCAATGTGGCTGTATATTACCAGGGCGTTCCTAGTGGTACACCCCAGGCAATTGCCAACCAAATGATAGGGAATTTAACTGCGGCATTATTCGGCGCAGCTTCAGACACACCCACATTAGTTTGGGACGATGGCAGAACACGCGCTATGCTTGGTTACGAAGATATCAGCGACGCGCAAGTATTGTCACTCTACAACCAGGGGAGGCGCTAATGGATACTTGGCTAGGCTATTTTATCGTAACGCGCAATAAAGATAATGTGAATCAAGACAATTGGGTGCTGCTTATAGATGAACTTAATCAGATCGTTGGTGTCGGCAACAAGTGCCATGAGCGCGGCAACACAAAAGCACCGCGTGGCATTGTGGATAGGTTCAATTATGGCACTGAGGAAGCGCCAAGTTGGTATTCTAACGCATATCTCTATGTTGCCAATTTCAATGTCGGGGCTATAGATTTCGATAAGTTTCAAAATCGGCTGGTCAACTTGTTTGATGTTCCTGAGCATAAAGTGACTTATACGACGGCTACGCAGACACACCGCTATCGACTATCGGTGACGGCGACGTATGCAGTTAATGACGTGGACAGGATAACGGTTGAATTGCTTGGCTGTGCGGCTGATGACCAGCTATGCACAACTGAGGAAAGCCGTCAAGAGGTTTTGGCTGTATTAGCAGCTAACCCGCAAGCGTGGGGGGAAGGTGTGGAGTAATGGCAAATATCAGCTACGTGACCCTGACCGAATTGAAGCGGCAATGGGGGATGAACAATGTCCTATAGTTATGCAGGCTACTATCAAATACGAGACTATGGCATTAACGCGCTCTACCCGACTAGCATTGCCGATGCTGGCGACAGTACCAACGAGGTGGTGGCAACCGAGCGCGAAAACATCATGCGTATCGCGGCGGCGGTCACTAAGGCTATGAACAGGCGCATGGGTTTAGACCAATATGCCGATTACATGCCGTTTTTAGGGCAGCGCAATTTTGATGCCCGCGCCGCCCGTGGTGGCAGACCTGACCATATATCTGAGGATGGCTTAGAGCTTACACTTGACGCGCCGCTTGCGGACTTAACGATTTGCACGCTGGGCGATGATACTAGCATCACGGTTGACACGGATGTACTTGGCGTACCATTTAACAGAACACCATCGTTTGCGCTGGCATTGTTTAACGCACCCGGTGTCTGGACACAATGGGCTACCGATTGGCGACAGTCTATCGAGATAACCGGTGTATGGTGTGAACGCCGACAATATGATACTGAGGGT
>DRHD01000016.1 GCA_011049795.1 Porticoccus sp. | reverse complement strand
GTCAAAGTCCCGCCCCGGAGCAGGACAGTATCGACCATTACCTTGATGCTATTAGCGCAGTGTTGCCCGCACGCTGTACGCTGTTGGGTTGGTCCCTGGGTGGCATGCTGGCGACGATGCTGACTAGTCGTTATCCGGAACGATTCAATAGCCTTATCACGATTGCCAGTAATGGCTGTTTTGTTCAGCAACCCAACTGGTCTTGTGCAATGCCTGCACAGACTTTTGATGAGTTTTTTAAGTTGTTCCAGCAGCAACCGGCACTTTGCCTGAAGCGTTTCCATGGCCTGCAGTGCCGTGGTGACAAGATGGAACGGTCCCTGTTGAAAACCCTAAGAGAAACCTTTCATCATGTCGCCGAGGCCCCTAGTGATAGCAGTTGGCGCAGAGGGCTGGAGTTACTGTCTGAGATTGATAACCGGGAGGCTTTGCAATCACTCAAGGTGCGCGGGCTGCACATCTATGGTGATGCTGATCAGCTGGTACCTGTTGCTGTTGCCAGTGACGTTAAGGCATTGAACCATAGCCAGCAGGTCGAGGTTTTGGAAAATACGGCACATGTGCCTCAGTTAAGCTGCCCAGAGCAACTGGCTTCAATAATCTGTACCTTTTTACGAGAGGGGCGTTACCACCTGGATAAACAGCGGGTGGCAGATTCATTTAGTCGTGCTGCCAGTAGCTATGATTCAGCGGCTCGCCTACAGCGCCAAGTGGGGCGGCGGTTGATCGAGGCGCTTCCTGATAACTGTTCGTCGCTGGAGCAGCCCGATCAGTGTGACGCTTTTAAAATTATTGATCTGGGTTGCGGCACGGGCTATTTCACAGAGCAACTCGATAAAAAATACCCGTCTGCGGATATCACCGGCATCGACTTGGCACAGGGGATGCTAGATTTTGCATCCAGTGAACACGATATGCCTGTTACCTGGTTGTGTGGTGATGCAGAAAATATTCCCTTGGCGGGTAATTCTGTGGATCTAATTTTTTCCAACCTGGCCTTTCAGTGGTGTGAACAATTACCAATGTTAGCCTCTGAAATTGTCCGAGTGCTAAAGCCTGGGGGGCTTATAGCGTTTACCTCTCTGGGGCAAAAGACACTATTTGAGCTTCGTGAGTCTTGGGCTGCAGTGGATGACTATGTACATGTAAACCACTTCCTTGAAGCGAATCATTGGCAAGCCGTGTTTACCAAAGCGGGTATGGTTTTTCAGAGTTTTGAAACAGATACGTGTTTGTTGGCTTACCGGGATCTTCGGCACCTGACCAATGAGCTGAAGGGTTTGGGTGCTCATAATGTCAATGTGGGGCAGAATCGCGGGCTGACCGGGCGTGAACATATTCGAAAGTTGGTGAGTGCTTATGAAAAATTCCGCAATCCCCAAGGGGAGTTACCGGCGACCTGGGAGGTAATTTACGGAGTGGCTCGTTGCCATGTCTAGCGCCTATTTTGTGACCGGCACCGGCACCGGTGTAGGAAAAACCTTGGTGACGGCCGGACTGTTAGCGGCGGCACGACAGCAAGGATTGAGTACCGCCGGCCTCAAGCCCGTGGCTGCAGGTTGTGAGTTGGTTGACGGTGAATTGCGCAATGAAGATGCACTGGCGCTTCAGGCACAGACGACCTTACCCATCAGCTACGAACAGATTAATCCAGTGGCGTTGGAACCCGCTATTGCACCACATATTGCTGCCGCAGAAGCCGGACGCCGGTTGAGTGCAGACCGATTGGCAGGGGTTTGTCGAGGGGTGATGATGCAGCGCCCCGACCTGACCTTGATCGAAGGCGCAGGTGGTTGGCGAGTACCGCTGAATGATCGGGAAACTTTTGCTGAGTTGGCAAAAATCATGCAGTTGCCTGTCATACTGGTGGTGGGCATGGATCTTGGCTGTATTAATTTGGCCTTATTGACAGCCGAGGCTGTTCAACATGATGGTCTGACCCTGGCGGGTTGGGTGGCCAATCAGATTGTTCCAGCGATGGACCGTTATCAGGAAAACCTCCACACCTTGCAAGGTAGGATTCCCTGCCCCATGATTGGCGAAGTGCCCTATCAGCCAGGATTGAATGCAGAGCGAGTGGTAGAGCACCTGAGACTGGATATATTGCTAGGGCAAGCTACCAAGTAACTAATGTTTAACAGTAAAGGTTTAGAAGTAACAAGCGTTTAAACGTAATAAATTAATGGGATAGCAATTGCCATGGGTACGAGAAATGAAGATGAGTACAGTGAAGAAGACCTGGCTCGAATTAACGAAGCGCTTAATGAAGGAATTCATTCTGTAGAGCGTAAACCGTTTAGGTTTAGCTTGTTATTTTTGTGGTGGATTGTGGTGGCTGGCTTGGGTACAGTGAGTTGGTATTTCGCCAAGTTTGCGGGTGTTGTTTAATCGGTTATCGACCACTTGTGGTCTATGTATTAAAACAGCCCAGCATCTGCTGGGCTGTTTTTTTAGATACTCATCTTATACTCTCTTCACTATCAGAATTGAGCGATGTAAACCCTGTCTAGACGTCTTTTACCCGAACCATCAGCTTACCGGTATTTTCTCCGGTATAGAGCTTCTTAACGGTTTGCAGCGCTGTTTCCAGTCCGTCTGATACATCGAGGCGTGCTTTTAACTTACCCTCATCCATCCAGCGAACCAGGGCTTCTGTGGCCTCTGGGTATCGATCCATATAGTCGAGAATAATAAAGCCCTGGATTTTCAAACGATGCATCAATATCAAATCATAGTTGTACGGGCCAGGTACGGGTTCGGTTGTATTGTATTGGGAAATTAGCCCGCAGGTGGGGATCCGGCCAAAGAGGTTCATTAGCTTCAGGCAGGCATCGAGGATCTTGCCGCCCACATTGTCGAAGTAAACATCAATACCATTGGGGCAGGCACGCGCTAGTGCTTCAGCGACATCTTCAGTTTTGTAGTTGATTGCCTCATCAAAGCCTAAGTCGTCTTTGATCCATTGGCATTTTTCATCGGTACCCGCCAAGCCAACTACATGGCAGCCTTTAATTTTAGCAATTTGGCCTACGATGGAGCCTACGGCACCAGCGGCGGCAGATACGACCACGGTTTCTCCCGCTTTTGGCTCGCCAATGTCGAGTAGGCAGAAGTAGGCCGATGGACCCACTAAAGCAAGGGTACCGAAGGCATCGATAACCGGCACATCGCCTGTGTCCCCTAATAGCCCAACGGTTTCAGATGTACCTATCTGGTAGTCCGCCCAAGTACCGATGCCGCTGACAATATCACCCTCTTTGAAGGCGGGGGTGTTACTTTTGATGACAGTACCGCAAACAATGCCTCGCATTGGCGCGTCCAGTTCAACCGGGGGCATATACTGTTCTATATCACTCATCCATATGCGATTGGTGGGATCCAGAGACAAATAATTTAACCGGAACAAACACTCCCCTTCACCAGGTTCAGGAATCGCTTCATTTTCAAGACTGAGGACATCGTCCGTGATATCTCCTATGGGGCGGTTTCGTAGACGCCAGACGCGGTTGCTTTCGGACATGAATGTTCTCCTCGGTTATTAATTATTAATTTTGGGGCTGTGATTATTATACTGAACGGGCTGATCATAGTAGGTCAATACCGTTCAGCCTGCCATTGACCGTGGGCTTTATCGAACAATGAACAGGTCATACTTTACATAACCTTCTTCACCAAACTGTATTTCGACCATCTTATTAATCGTCTGAACTTCATTGAGCCAGGCATACTTTTCCGACGATGTTTGAAATGTAGGTGCAGCAATAAAATAGGGGATATCTTTTTCAGTGAGCAGTTCACCATTATTGAGGCGCTCAGTACTCTCTTCGGAATTTTTGATAATGCCGTTGTATGAAATGTAGATATAGGCGTCATCATCAGTTTGGATCAGCCCCCTCACATCCAAGCGAAATACCCCTGAAGGCATAATGCGAAGCCAGTCAGCCCCAGGAGAAATGAACTTGCCGCTGATGTTTGGGCCTTTGACCCAGCCACCAGGCCTGACGTTTACAACCATCATGCCGTCATCGATAACCATCGGTGGGCCTAGGGGCGCCACATAGGTCATTACATATTCTGTTGTTATTTGAGTACTGGGTGCAGGGCCAGAATGGTTCTCCATGATGGTCTCCATTATTGGTGGGGGCTGTTAGAAAAGTATGTCCGGATAGTAGGGGGGGCAGAGCGTTCTCCGCAAAGAACTTTTGTGACTGATCAGTTCTGTCAAAGTAGGCCAATGATATGTTGTTTAAGTGTTAGACGAAAGATGCAAAACCTATCAACGAATTAGCTTGATCCACTCGCCGGGCTTTGGCTCACCAGCAGGGTAATAATTATTGATGATTCGTAATTCATCTTCGCCATACTTGTTTAATTTTAGATGACGAGCGAGCCGGGAAAAGCGCGTGTTCTCAGTGGCTTTAACGTAATGAATAGTTTTTGGTTTGCGTTCTGTTAGGGAGCGTTTTGAAATGGGGCGAAAGCTTTTAATGATATGAAGGAAGTCACTATTGGCCTGTGCCTCATCAGCCCCGGAATCAATCTTCCCGCGAAATACATAGGCCCTGCGACCATAATAGATGACGGCTAGACGTTGGTCTGGCAGACCGTTTTCACCCGGCACAAACCCTGTGTGGCCCTTGAGCCTTGACTGTAAAAAGGCCTCAGATTTTTTAATAAGCGGTATCTTTAGTTGGTTTTTGATAAATTTTTCAGGTGCTGCCACAGAGCGAGCCATAATGGTGATATCGATACGTGCATTTTTAAGTTTATTTTCAGCTTGAATTAATTGCGCCTGCTCGCTGAAGTTCCACTCCTTGGGAAAGTACACTTGAAAGGCTAGATGTTTATTCTGATAAACATTTTCTGGTAACGCACTTGTTTCAAAGTTTTTTCCCCAGATCATACCTTCAGTGGCTACTCTAAATGGGGTGATATTCTGTTCGGCATCCATGGCTTTGGGGAAGCTGCCAGACCTGCTCACCACTTCCCGAAGTCGTTTGTCATTGCGTGGATGGGTAGAGAAAAGACCGTGGTAGGTTTGAACATCTTTACCTGATTCTTGAGCACGCTTTTTCTCGAAACGTTCGTGATCTTTGAGCAGGGAGATAACTTCGATCATGGCCTGGGGGTCGTAACCGGAGTTGAAGAGATATTGGCTGCCCAACTCATCGGCCTCCAGTTCCATATCCCGCCCGTAACCACTTACCAGAGAGGTACCCCATAGTGCACTCGCCTCACCAACATCAGCACTGCGGGTTAGAATGGCCAATATCCCTGCCATCAGGTTGGAGCCTAGCTGAGCTCGCTCTCCTCGGGCATGGTGGTTGGCTGTAACGTGGCCCACTTCATGAGCCAATACTGCTGCCAGCTGAGCCTCTGTATTCATGTAGGTAATCAGCCCTCGGTTGATGTAGATATAGCCATCAGGGAGAGCAAACGCATTAATGTCTGGCAGGTCGATCACGGTGAAGGTGAATGCTTCGTCGGTGTTATCCAAGTGGCGAGCGATACGCTGTCCCACCTGATTGACGTACTCGGCTAACTTGCCTTTTACCAAGGGCATAGTGGCAATAATTTCCTCGTGCATTTCTTTGCCGGTATCGGGTGTATCTTTGGCTAAAACTGCGGATGGCCCGGTGAGGCTGAGGGCAAGCAATAGAGTGAAAATCAGGTTGTGATACATCATAGTTAATTCCGCTTACTATGGTCCGCTAAGGCCCGGGTTCAACGTGAGTAAAGAAACTTTTTAGGCGGTCACCGATGCCCACACAGGCGGCACCTTGAACCTGTGCAATAAAGGGAATTGGAGCAACCACTGCCAATACATAGGATGACCCTTCGGTACTTACTTTTACCCGACCCTCTTCATTCAGGTGCTTTAAGTCCCATACCGTTGCTTCATAGTTTGATGTTTTGTCCCAAGCGGCGAACCCAAAGCATCCACCACCTCCGGGAGCAATAGCGCAGCTAACTGAACCACTTTTTTCTGTGGTTTCAGTGCGTCCATCTACCCAGATTAAATAGCGTATGCTGAGACTATTAATCCGTTCTGCAATCAGCGGGTCATTGAGTATTGTGCCCATACGTTTCAGCTTTAGAGGGGCCACTCTCGGTTCAAACCAGGGATATAAACTGTCCAGAAACTGCTGTTCAGGCATAACCGATACTTTCCCGCCATTGGCAAGTCGGTTGCCTATACAGTCTATGAAGTCTGGTTCTGTCTCATATTCACCAGCATGCCGTCTTCCCATAACAACCACATGCTCGGTATCGCTGAGCTCCAGGTCGAGACTGGTCTCTCTAAATTCATCAATGATGGTCGAGGTGGAGCAGGCGGTAAGCGACACCACCATCAGCGCAAGGGTGGTTATTTGTGTTACCACACTATGTTTCATTACTATGTCCCATTACTGGCCTCATTGACTATCACCCTGTGCCAATGTGCCCGGGGTATGTTGGCTGGCAAGCCAGTCCCGAATTTCAGGTACCCTGTGAAAGCCGATGACCAATCGTACTCCAGCGTCCCTTAGCGCTTCAGTGGTGGCCTGATTCAGTGCATCTTCTTCAGATGTCAGGAGGCGGCTTTGGGTCTTGCCATAGGACGTCATCAACCAGTCCGCAATGGGTTCACCCTCGCTGTCGAAAACCTGCAGGTTGTACTTGAGCCAGACCTCAAATACATTAAGGCGGGTTTCAAAAGGCATGGCCAACTGTACCTCTTCAATGTGGGGAACAACGACCAAATCCACTTTGCTGGTTAAGGCTTGGTTGATGGTGTCGAGCCTGGTTCTGCTCTTAAACATATCACCAAATATTTGATTGAACAGCTCGATCTGCGATTCGCCCAGTGCCATGGTGACATCCTGTTCCTGGCTGCTCTCAAAGGTGTAATGGGTGAAGGTGTCATCGAGAACCAGCCCTACATGGTGGGGGAGTTGCCGGGTGAGGGCCGAGGGGTAATCTCCATCGATAATGATGTCCGTTGAACAGGCGCCAGCCAGGACTGAAGCGAGTAGCAGTACTAGTCGACTATATCGAGTGGCCCTGCATATTGTCATCGGTCATCCCTTTTATTTGGGTGCATTTATTTGAAAGCATTGATTGGAATCTTTTGCGATCACTTACTCAAGGCCATTTATTCAAGGCCAGTGAGACCGACAAAGGTTCCATTATTACGATAGCTCAGTTCCCGCATCAGTGCGGAGAATCGAGTCGCCGTTTGCAGATTACCCCCTTTAATCAGGAAGTGGACAGGGAAACCGATAGTATGAATTCGTACCAATCGCTTGCTGGTACTGCCTTTTCGGTTAATTTTATCGATGGTGTCAACAACTCGGGCGATGGAGTGCCCAGTGAAATCATCGCCAAATACGTACAGACTGATTTTTCTATTTGAGGCATAAAACCGGCGGATGGCTTGCTGTACCCCCTCAACTGGGCTGGAGTTGCTGAAGGGTGTCCAGGTGGCGAGACGATTGAGAACCGCTCGACGTCGAGCGGGGGTGTCCGGAATCCATTTACCCCGATAGCTGGAGAACATATATTCCCCCATATCATTCATGATCTGTATCCCTTTCACCCGTGGATAGATGTTGAGTATATTGATCATTTCCTGTCGCACTCGTGGCCAGGCGAAATTGAACATGCTACCTGAGGTGTCGACAATAAAAATAATGTATTCGCTATCTACCGGTATGCCACCAATGAGCTGGTTGCTCACCCTGTTTTGGTCATCGAGCAACCGTTTCATTTCTTCCGTGAGGACTTGCAGGGCCAGTGTCAGTTTATCTTTTTCGGTGGTATCTACTTGTGCGACGGCATCTCTCTGTCTGCGCACACTGGCCAGTTCTTCTTGCAGCTGTGCTATGCGCACCTGAAGATCTGAAAGTTGCTCTTCTCGGGTCTTTAGAGAGCGACTCAGTATCGTAGTTTCACCTCTAATTTGAAATAACTGCTGTTGTAACTCGGCAACACTGCCTTCCAGTGGCCGCTCCACGGTTTCGAAGGCAGTGGATTCCACTGTTTTGGCGATGAGAAGTAACAGCACAATGGCTCCAAAGCCACAGCTGATAACATCCAGAAATGAAATACTGATTTCAGCCGTGATACGCCTCTCTCTGCGTTTATTCCGGCTCATGGCCAGTCCCTTGATGGGCTTATAAATGAGCCCTTAGTGAACAGAGCCAATTGCCAAAAACTGGCGGCGGCTACCGGGTCACCCTCCATGGGGAATAGTAGAACATTGAGGGGTATGCCCCGAGGTAATTCACTACTAGCCTCATTGAAGAGTTTTGCTCTCTTTTTACCGGAGACAGTACTACCACTGGGCGCTTTTTTCCCCTGAGTGGGCAGGCCGTCGGTGATTAAAAATAGATTGTCCGGTGGGTTAGTAAAGTCCCCTATAGCCTGGAACGCGTTGATCAGGCTGGTGCCTCCATTGGGGGCAATACGTGCCAGTGCCTTGATACTTTGATCCATGCCTGCGCGGTCGGCAGTGTCTCGCCAAACACCATCATCACCATTAACCGCATTGGCTTTCGTATTGAATGTGTAAATTTGGTAGCGGCTTGTCCGGGGTAATTGGGCGATCAGCCATTCGGTGGTGCGGATTGCTCGCTTCCATTTATCCGCATTGCGCTTGATGTCATCGCTCATATTGCGTCGGCGTATGACATTGACGATGGAGTCAGACAGCATACTGGCAGAGATATCTACCAGAATCATGACACGTTGACCTCCTAGTTTGAGGCCGGTGAGATATTGGCGGTCACCTTCACCCACAAAACGCCGAACATCCTCATCATTGCCCTGATCTTGAAGTTTGGCTGTCTCCTCTTCAAGTTCTTCCACCTGTTTACGCAACAGTTCAACTTCCTGCTCCGGGTCAGATTGGGCGCTTAGTTCCCGGCGGACTTCCCGAGTTTGGGCAAGGACCCTTTTAGAGAGTCCCTGGGCGTCCAAAAATGTTTGTTCCAGAGCGGCCAAACTATTTTTTAGTGTGACCAGATCTGCTTCACCTATCCGGACTTCTTCGGTGAGCAGGTTGGTTTCAGCGACAAGGTAAGGGTCTGCAGTTTCAACGGCGGTAGCATCGTGCTTGAGGATCAGGAATAAGAAAGTGACTGCGCCAAAACCACAGGCCATGATGTCGAGAAATGACAGGCTGAAGGTGGTGATTTTTCGCTTGGGGCGGCGCAACTCAGGTGACCTCAATTAATTGCAGCTGGTGCGCACCTATGTGGATAGTGGCTCCAGAAGGAAGGTCATTCCTGTTATTCGATGTAGACAGATCGGGACGGTCGGAGCGTAACTGTACTTTGCCATTCTCTTTGGTGAGTGAAATATCTCCGGTGTGCTGATGGGAAAAAATCAGTTGGTCATCATCAATGCGAATATATAGACCCTCACCAATCTCGTGGGCTTTGTGCTGATACAGTGCATGGGTTGGTGTGGCTGTGACGGTGGGTGTCGGCACGGGTGCTGACGTAGGTGTCGGTACTGATGTAGATGCCGATATCTGGGATTGAACACGGTTACTAGGCAATCGGGTGACAAAGTGGATAGTTTCCCCATTGCCAATAATGGCCTCCAGATTATTCAGACAACCCTGAATAACAGCATCGATAGGTAGCGTGTTGATTTGCCCCAGCTGTTCTGAGAACTCCTGTAACAATAGGGTTCTGTGGCTGGCAATGATGGTTTCACCCTCTCGTCGAATATTGCGCACTTTTTTCTGTAGCTGATCCAGCCGAGTGCGGCTGCTCGCCAATAAATCACTGCGGTTGAGGTTGAGGCGATAACTCCCTTGGGGGCTATCAAGGGCAATGGTCAGCTCTGATGTTTCCGTCATCTGACTCAGCCAGTTTGGTAATAAGTCATAGAGTTGCTGCTCTCCGGCAGCGGTATGTAGTGGGTCGTACCGGTACTGCCGAATAAACAGATTGGCGATATGCTGAGCCCAGGTGTCGTAAAAGGTTTTTAGGCCTATATCGGAGATGACCTCGACATCAGTGCGTTCAATGTAGTTGTGTTCAGCATCGTTGCCTTCAACAGGGCTGCCGGCATTGAGTCTGGTCAGTACACACTGATGGAGTTGGATATCCATATGTAATAACTGGCCGCTAAGACCAGACTGACTGGCTGCAGCCACCGCGGAGTCAACTAAGCCTAAAGCCTCAAAGGGGGAGGCCTTGGCCAGCCCAAGCAGGATGGATAGCTGGTCCCGGTCGAAGCTGCCCGGGGTGGCGAAGACAATTTGTTCGGGGCTGCCACTTTCACGGTGTAGTTCCAGCAGTTGGGCATAGGCCAGGTCTGCATGGTGCCGGGCATGGTT
>DRHD01000015.1 GCA_011049795.1 Porticoccus sp. | reverse complement strand
GAGTATATCGTTACCAATACCACCGGCAATAATATCGCCCCCTCCCAAGCCACGTAACTTATAGCCAGGTGTTGAGCCGTCAGCCTCTGCAGCATTATTGCCGATAAGTACATCAGCGTTGTTTGTGCCAACTTGCCGCCAATTCAAGCCCTCGGATAAGGTGGGAGTAGTATTAATAATGGCAGCGGCTCCAGGCAAGTTAACATTCGCGATAGTCAACACGAGGTTGGCAGCCGTCGGATCAGTAGGAACCAATTTAATCGTCCAGGGATTTGCTGCCAAACGGGTGCCCGACACCGTCACACTGGCGACACTAGGCAATTTGTTTAATGCTTCTTGAATGGCTTCTGCACTGGCATCCCATGCCAAATTTCCTGTCGTGTTGTTGCCATATCCCAATTTGAACTGACCGGCATTGGCGGTATTGCTCATCGTCCAATGTTCCGCTACACCAGAATTTCCAGCGGCGGGAATAAAGCCCTGACCACCATCAGCGCCGTTGTCATTGTAGAAAGGATTTTTTGTTGGATCCTGAATATTTTGAAGCCACAACAAACCACGGGTATGTGTTTGTAAAGTGGCGTCAGGGTTAACGGCGACAATTTTGACGTCAGTATTAACAGGTAAATTCACAAAACCTATCAGCCAGGGATCATGATGAACACCATTGCCGGTAATCGTCACGAAATTGCCAACCACCACCCCCAGATCTGTGCGAATAGCATCATTGATGAGAGCGATCAATTTGGAATAAACCTTCGGGTCGCCGTCCTGAAAACGGGCATCAGCGAGACTAACGGCTACAGCCACTGGCACCCCGCTCACGCCACCCTGTATATCCAAGGATAATGTGAACGTACCTAATGACGACGATTGAAATTTTGATTTATCAGCAAAGATGGATAGTTTCTGACTTAGGTCCTGGCCATTATTTAGCGCAGGTGCATTGAGTTGGACTACCGCATAGCTATTGGATGATAGATTGGGCTCTACCCCCGTAGTTGTCAGTACCTGAATAAGAAATGGGTTATCACTAGTGCCTTTACCATGGACGGTAACATTGCCCAAGCCCACACTATCAAGAGCTTCAAGCCTGTTTTTAATTTCAGTACGCTGAGCAGCAGGCTCCTTGGCCACATACTTAAACGCGTGTATGTCATACTCATAGAGCTTAATCGGAGCGGTGCTATGCTGACCTCCGGCTGCATCACCGACGCTTAAGGTAAAAAGATACAAAGGGCTTTGAACCACCATCTGCCAAATAGCAGGCGTGGGATCGACTGCAAGGACCCGGGTTAAAACACTTAATGGCAGGCCAAGAGCAGGGTCAGCATTAACCCCCAAATTAACGTTATCGCCGTAGTTAACATTCAAGCCTGCACCCGGGTTGATATAATCAAGGTTAACTATATGGTTGGGCGCATTCTGGGGCGGCAATAGTGTCAGCGGTAGAATATTAGCCACTGTAACCTTCACCAGGGTTTCACCCTGACCCACGATCACACGGTCAATACCCACCAGGGTGATTCGCCCGGGCAGCAGGTTATCACCCGCGTCGTCGTAGGCCTGAACGGTTATGGTATTAATGTTATTATTAACGTCCAAGATCAATACCAGCTTTCTGGAGACCGCCGACAAATCCAGCGTACCCATACTTCCCTGACTATCGTCTATTTTTAATGCACCACGCCAGTCAGCTTGCAGCTTGTAGGTATTTATCCCCTTACCGCCCAGGATAATCTCAACATTCTTCAGGTTTGATACTTTTGCATCACCGTTTTGGACAACAGTGAATTCAGGCGCGGAAGTACCATTATTGTTGTCGGAGCCCACGACAAATGTCAGGTTGCGCGTGACGGCCGTAAAGTCGGCAGTGTCCGTATCAAGACCGCCGTCTACTTCATCCACGCCCCAGCCATCCTCAAAAAAGATGGTGTCGTCTCCTTCGTCCGCTTTGATGTCATCATCATCGGCGCCACCGGTGAGTTCGTCAGCATGCTGACCACCGCGCAGAATATCATTACCCGCCTCACCGTACAGTTTGTTGGTGCCTACACCCGCGAGGCTTGCGTCCCCACTACCGCTGTTTAGATAATCATTGCCCTTCCCACCGTAGAGAGTGTCAATGCCGCCTTCCCCATGCAGACGATCATCGTCGTCACCACCGTACAAGTGGTCATTGTCACGACCCCCGAACAGCTCGTCCTTGCCTGCACCACCATAGAGGTAATCGTTGCCCCTGCCGCCAAACAGGCCCGCCACTTTTGAGGTTTCAGTCCCATGATCGGGATCGGGATCGATATCGTCCCCATCGCCGCCATAGAGATAGTCCGTATGGTTGGAATATCCTCCATTAAGCCGATCTGTGCCGGGGCCCCCGCTTAGATAATCAATGCCGCCGCCACCATCAATTGTGTCATTTCCGCCGCCGCCAGAAAGGGTGTCCTGGCCAGTACCGCCCGTTATCTCGTCGGCAGCATCACCACCGACGGCTGTATTCGAGCCAGCATCAGTTTTAATATCAATTTCATTGGCATCAAAACCATAGAACAGATCATCGAAACTATTCCCAGGGCCGGTACCTTGAATACTGATAATTCTATTAATGAAGATTAGGGCAAGGGCATTAGCCTGACTATTTACCCCACCAAAACCTGAAGCCGATTGTGCGGGTGCCGCTATTGCGGCGTTGGTCAGGGCCAGCGTGGTTGTGTTGTCCAACGCCGCATTGACATAAGAAATTTTCCAGGGGGTAGGGGTAGGGGTAGTGGTAGTGATAAATGTGTTTCCGTTACCTGTTACCGTTAACTCTTTGAGTATCGGTTCATTATTAACACGGAGGTCCAACAGCTGTCTCTTATACACATCT
>DRHD01000014.1 GCA_011049795.1 Porticoccus sp. | reverse complement strand
GTATAGGGATAACTACCCGGCAAGTTTTCAGCCAGTAAAAAGGCTAACTGTTGGCCCCATTCGTTATATTGAGGTGCTGCAACTTTCGGCACCATTAAATGGCTGAGGGTCTCGATATAGTTATCACCAGAGACTTCTTTGCCACGAATGGAATAGGCGTATTGCGCCTGCTCAACACCCGACTTACGGTCGGGCCAAGACTTCAATAAGCTGACGGAGTCTGCATTCAAACCGGCCATAGCATCTTGATAACGTTGGCGTAATTTCAGCAAGGTAGGATCAACCTGATCAGCAGACAAATGCTTATCAGGATAAAATCTCATAGGCTCTGGCAACGCCTGATCAGCCAGTGATTTCAGTACCTGATAGCTCTGATAGGCCACCGAGGCCAATTCCACCTGTTGTGCATTGCGCGCCTTTATTTCTCGTCCTTGCTCGCTAATTTCAGCAAGATAACGAATCCGGTTAGCCGGTATCAGCGCCACGGATTTTGGCTCCGCCTCTAACTCTGAGCTCGACTCTGACCTCGACCCTGACTCTGGCGCAGAGCTTACAAACGTATTATCTAAGTCCAGTTTCTCAACCAACAGTCGACACAAATTCGAAAACGCTCTATTGATACCGGGGTCATTAAACTGGCTGGCAATGGTGGGGTAGACCGGGATTTGATCCGGGGAAACCGTAAAGGCGTTGTGATTTCGCTGCCACTGCTTGCGTATATCCCGCAGTGCATCCACCGCGCCTCGCTTGTCATATTTATTGAGAATAACCATGTCGGCATAATCGATCATATCGATTTTTTCCAACTGGCTGGCTGCGCCAAAATCACTGGTCATGATATAAAGAGAGAAATCGACTAAATCGACAATTTCAGAATCACTCTGACCAATACCCGCCGTCTCAAGCAACACCAAATCGTAACCCAGTGACCTCAGAAATAAGGTCACATCGCCCAACATTTTGCTGGTCGCCAAATGCTGTCGGCGTGTCGCCATGGAGCGCATATAAATATTCTTGGACGCTAGGCTATTCATCCGAATCCGGTCGCCTAGCAGCGCACCGCCCGTACGACGACGGGTTGGATCCACCGCCAGCACAGCAATTCGCATCTCAGGCTGGTGCTGTAAAAACCGGTCAAGCAGCTCATCAACAAGGCTGCTTTTCCCCGCGCCCCCCGTACCAGTGATACCAACAACTGGTGTGCCTTCAGCTGACGACAGCCATTCTTTTTTCAATCGTGAAAGGTCTACCTTGCCAATAGCACCGTTTTCAATTGCAGAGATCATCTGTGCGACATCAACCTCATCATCCATGGCAGGCTGTTCTGGCATATCAACATTGACTCGACCTCTCTCTCGACCTCGCCCTGCAAGATCAACCAAGTCTTCAATCATTCCTACCAAACCCAACTCTATCCCATGGGCAGGGTGATAAATTCGCACCACACCTTCAGATTCAAGTTCAGCAATTTCTTCCAGCGTGATGGTGCCACCACCGCCACCAAACACTTTGATATGTTCAGCACCGCTCTCCCTGAGAAGCTGCAACATATAACGAAAATACTCCATGTGGCCACCCTGGTAAGAGCTCACGGCAATGGCATCAGCATCCTCTTGAATAGCCGCACGAACCACCTCATCCACACTGCGGTTGTGACCTAGGTGAATCACCTCGACACCCTGGGCCTGAATCAGGCGGCGCATCACATTGATGGCGGCATCATGGCCGTCAAAGAGTGATGCCGCTGTTACAATACGCAAGGGCCTTTCAGTGTTATCTGTCGAAAGCATCTCGTTTTGAATAGCGTCTACCATGGCCACAATCCTCTGCTGGGCACTGGGGTTCAAACGGGTGATCAATAAAAATACGTCGGCCCAAACAAACGATCTAGAAGGCTGTTTTCACGCATTTTCCCGTACTTGTGTAGTACCAAATATAGCCTATATTGACTCATTGTCCGACAACATGTCAATTATAGTAAATTCTGTTACTCTAGCGGTTACTAGCCAAATCAATTCACCTACTGGCTATAACATATGAATATAGGCAAGGGGTTTGGGGTAAATGACAAAACAGGTTAACTTCGAAAAAATCGCCCACCAACCCGCCTACCGGGTCGTGAGTGAAAAAATCCGCAAGGCCATTGTTTCCGGGGAGATCAAAACAGGGGAGTTACTGCCCACCGAAACCAAGCTCGCCGAGCAGTTTGGTGTGACTCGCTCCACCGTTCGTGAAGCTATCCGGCTACTGGAGCATGGCGGCATACTGGGCCGAGCAGACCGAAAACGCTTGGTGGTCACCCTACCCTCAACAGATACCGTGGGACGCTCTGTCACCTCAGCCCTGTTAATGCACCAGGTCACCTATGAAGAGTTATGGCAAGTTGCCATGGGGCTGGAGCCCCTAGCCAGTAAATTGGCCTGCATTTCCGCAACGCGCAAGGACAAACAATTATTAGCCGCCAACCTAGTCCGCACCCGCGAGGTGATGGATGACCACGATGCCCTGTTAGACGCTGAAATCGAATTTCATAACCTTCTCGCCGAAGCTACCCACAATAGCGCCCTGCTGTTAGCCAGAGCACCACTGAACGAACTGTTCTATCCAGTCGCTTGGGGCGCAGTTATTCAGGCACTTTCACCCGGTGAACGGATACTCGTTGCACACCAACATATCTACGGTGCCATTTGTGAGAATAACCCCGACAAGGCAGAAGAGTGGATGAAGAAGCATATGCTCGACTTCCGACGCGGCATTGAGATGGGCAACCTTGGGTTTGATCAACCAGTAAAAGGTTAGAGCTTATACCAGGGCCTGTTCCTGTTACTTGCTGATTTCCGCTAGAATACGGGCTATCTAAACAACCTGATAGTTACTGAATCCAATGGCTCAATACGTATACACCATGAATCGTGTGGGGAAAGTGGTCCCACCCAAACGCGAAATCCTGAAAGATATTTCACTGTCCTTTTTCCCCGGTGCCAAAATCGGCGTACTCGGTCTTAACGGTTCGGGTAAATCCACCCTGCTGAAAATCATGGCGGGGCTCGATACCGATATTCAGGGTGAGGCTCGCCCCATGCCGGGTATCAAAGTGGGCTACTTGCCACAGGAACCACAGCTTGACCAGGAAAAAGACGTACGAGGCAACGTGGAAGATGGTGTTCACGAAGCAGTCGATGCCCTGAAAGAACTGGATCAAGTCTATGCTGACTACGCAGCACCCGATGCCGATTTTGATAAATTAGCCAAGCGTCAAGGGCAGCTGGAAAATATTATTGAAGCCTGGGATGCCCACAACCTCAATCACACCTTGGAAGTAGCCGCAGACGCCTTGCGCCTGCCACCGTGGGAAGCCGATGTCACCAAGCTCTCTGGGGGCGAAAAACGTCGAGTAGCACTCTGCCGCTTACTACTCTCCAAACCCGACATGATTTTGCTTGATGAGCCCACCAACCACTTGGATGCCGAATCGGTTTATTGGCTGGAAAAATTCCTCGAGGAGTTCTCTGGCACCGTAGTGGCAGTCACCCATGACCGCTACTTTCTCGATAATGTTGCCGGCTGGATATTAGAGCTGGATCGGGGCCACGGCATTCCCTACGAAGGTAACTACACCACCTGGCTGGAAACCAAAGAACAGCGCCTTGCAACAGAGCAGAAGCAGGAAGATGCCCACCAACGAACCATCAAGCACGAACTCGAATGGGTTCGCCAAAGCCCCAAAGGTCGTCGCGCCAAAAACAAAGCGCGTCTGGCCCGTTTTGACGAGATGAACTCTCAGGACTTCCAACGCCGTAACGAAACCAATGAAATTTATATTCCGCCCGGCCCTCGCCTAGGCGATAAAGTCATTGAATTTGATGGTGTGAGCAAAAGCTTTGGTGATGCACTACTGCTCGACAACCTGTCCTTCAGCATCCCCAAAGGGGCTATCGTCGGTATTGTTGGTGGTAACGGGGCGGGCAAATCCACCCTGTTCCGCATGATTACCGGCACAGAACAACCCGATAGCGGCACCATCACCCTCGGTGAAACCGTTAAGTTGGCCTTTGTGGAACAAAGTCGGGAAAATCTGGACGACAGCAAAACCGTTTGGGAAGAGATTTCTGGAGGACAGGACAACCTTCAAATCGGAAACTACCAGGTATCATCCCGAGCCTATGCCGGCCGCTTTAACTTCAAAGGTGGTGATCAGCAAAAACGTGTGGGTGACTTATCAGGTGGTGAACGTGGCCGCTTACATCTGGCTAATACTCTAAAACAAGGCGCCAACCTGTTACTACTGGATGAGCCCTCAAACGATCTAGATATTGAAACCCTCCGCGCATTGGAAGAGGCCATTCAAACTTTCCCCGGCTGCGCGATGATTATCTCCCACGACCGCTGGTTTCTGGATCGGGTTGCCACCCATATCCTCGCCTACGAAGGCGACAGTGAAGTAGTGCTCTTTGAAGGTGGTTACACTGAATACCACGAAGACTTTATTAAAAGGAAAGGGCAGGATGCTCAGCCTAAGCGGGTGAAGTACAAAAGGCTGAAGCATTAACTAAACACTAAAAAGCAAAAAGGGCCGCCTGACGGGCGGCCCTTTTTTTATTTAACACAGCATGTTAAAACACTGCGGCTAACAATCTCTAATCATGGTTTCCGAGGAATATGCAGCGTAATTGCCGAACCATCATCCTGTACTGCCCAAGCAAAACCCAGAGCATCCAGTTTCAGCATTCTGTCCTCTTCAAGAAAACTATAATGTAAGTCGGTACGCTGTTTGGCCACCCAAGTACCCAGCTCCAACTCATCTTCAGTTATATGGTCTTCGGGTACCAAGCAATCGCCATGCTCGGCCTTGTGGGATTCCAGGGCAGAAAACGCCCTATCCCAAGCGTATTCCTTAAGATCCCAAACATAATCCAACGTACACAGGCGCTGCCATTTCTCTCTGGGATAGTTACCCTCTGTTAGGCGCTGCGCTCTTGCCCAAGTGCCAAGTTCATAATGCTCATTTGGGGTAAGATAATGTTCGGGCACCAAGCTGTCGCCTTTTTCAGCCCTGTAGACTTGCAACGCGGCAAACCCTTTCTCCCAGAGTGGCTCACGGGGATCCCATACAAATTCCAGGTCATCCAGGCGCTTAACCTGATCTTCTGAAAGTATGCCGTCATCCCTATCACGACGCAGTCTAAGCAACCAAAAACCTAGAGCAAAGCCATCTAAGGTTAAGTGAAACTGTGGTACTAAACAGTTACCCTTATCTGTTTTATAAGCAGCCAAGTGCTCAAAGGAGGCATCCCATGGCGTGTCAGTGGTGTCTTTTAGTCTTGCATTGAGATCTTTATACATAATATTTGATATCTTTGTAGTTATTTCCCGAAATACCCATAGAATTAGTATAGCTCAAATGGCGCGTATAACCGGGATGGTTAAAGGGTTCACAATGAACCGCCAAGTCTAACAGAGTAATGCGATCCTAACGATTATTTTTTGACCACCCGCTTTCTACACCCCCCATAAATTTACTCATATAATTTATAGGGTTAAGAACAATTAAACGGGTTAAACACTTACCGTTGCTGCCTCCAGACTAACGAGGCAACATGCTGCTTCCACACCAATAAGGCTTGAAGTCAGGACCTATGTATGACAAATAACGATATCTTGCGCCGTATCCGCTACACCTTCGATTTTAGCGATTCAAAAATGATCACGATCTTTGGCTTAGCTGACTATAAGGTCTCGCGAGAGCAAATCAGCGCCTGGTTAAAAAAAGAGGATGACCCTTCGTATTTGAGCTGTAACGACACCCTCTTGGCAACTTTTCTCAACGGTTTAATTAACCATAAACGGGGCAAAAAAGATGGCGTACAACCTACGCCGGAAAAGCGGCTCACCAACAATATTATCTTCATGAAGTTAAAAATCGCTTTAAACCTGAAAGCCGAAGATATATTAGAAGTCATGGGATTAGCGAGCTTCCGCTTAAGCAAGCACGAATTGAGTGCCTTTTTCCGCAAACCCGGGCATAAACACTTCCGCGAGTGTAAAGATCAGGTTTTACGTAACTTCATAAAGGGCATGCAGCTTAAATATCGTGAGGACGCTGAACCAGATGAGGCTCAAACAACAAATGCTCAACCAGAGAGTATTCAGCCTAAGGACTCAGCACCAAAGACCAATTTCAAATGGAACCCTCTTCCCCGTGGAGGAGCAGCTTCGGATGAGAACGAATAGAATTAAATCTGGCATTCAGGAAAGAACTCAATGAAAGTGCTTGATGACAAATAAGCACCATTTTTTATTGACCATGCGCCTCTTTAGTTAGCATCCCTACAGCCTTTTTCCAACCAGCATAAAGCCTATCCCGCTGTAATGCCTCCATTTGAGGCTTATAGCATTTATCCGCCTCCCAGCTCTTGGCTATATCCTCCACCCCACTAAAAACACCCACCTGCACACCTGCCAGCATTGCGGCACCCCAAGCGGTTGTCTCCGTCACCTTGGGCACCTCAATGGATATACCCAACATGTCAGCCAGGAACTGACACATAAATTTATTGGCCACCAACCCACCGTCAGCACGAATAACATCTGGTGTGTGCCCGCCATCCGCCTGCATTGCTCCCATAAGATCGAGGGTTTGATAGGCTTGCGCTTCCAGTGCGGCACGAACAATATGTGCCTGAGTGCTTTCCCGCGACAAGCCCATAATCATCGCCTTTGCATCAGGGCACCAATAGGGTGCGCCCAAGCCGGTAAAAGCAGGCACAAAATATACCTCATTACTGTCCGGCACAGAGGTCGCAAGGACTTCACTCTCGCGAGCATCATCAAAAAATCCTAAACCATCCCGCAACCACTGAATGGCTGCGCCCGCAGTAAAAATTGAGCCCTCTACCGCATAGGTTGTTTGTCCATTCACACGATACGCAACGGTCGTTAGCAGACGATTTTGGGATGGCTTGAATACCGGCCCAATATTCATCAGGGCAAAACAACCCGTGCCATAGGTGGATTTAACCATGCCGGGCATGAGGCACCCCTGTCCGATAAGGGCGGCTTGCTGATCCCCCGCCATACCGCCAATGGGAATTTCAGCACCTAAGATATGCTTATCCGTCACACCAAATGAGGCAATATTATCTTTAACCTCTGGCAACAGGCTGCATGGGATATTAAACAGTGCCAACAACCCCTCATCCCAGCGCTGCTCTACGATGTTATAGAGCATGGTACGTGACGCATTGGTGGCATCAGTGGCATGTACTTCACCATTGGTCAGTTTCCAAAGCAGGTAGCAATCCACGGTGCCAAATGCCAGTTCACCCGCGTCTGCACGGGTACGTGCATCGGGCACATTGTCGAGAATCCACGCAATTTTAGTGGCGGAAAAATAAGGGTCGAGCAGCAAACCTGTTTTGCTGGTTATCGTTTGCTCATGCCCCTGCTTTTTTAAGGTATTACATTGCTCTGCCGTGCGCCGGTCTTGCCACACAATGGCGTTATAAACTGGCTCTCCCGTTTTACGGTCCCATACGATAGTGGTTTCGCGCTGGTTAGTAATACCCACAGCGACAGGCTTTTGTTTAATGTTATTTAAGATTTGGGTACAGCAGTTACGGGTATCGCTCCAGATATCTTCTGGTCGCTGCTCCACCCAGCCCTTATGAGGAAAATACAGCTGCAGCTCTTTTTGCTGAACATCGATGACCTCACCTGTTTGCGAAAACAGAATAGCGCGGGAACTTGTTGTGCCCTGATCAATGGCAAGAAGTGTTGGGTTACTCATAGATTACCTACCATTGCTTTCCACCCCTTGTTTACACAATTTTTAGCCGTCTCGGGATAAGGACTTAGAGTATAACCAAACACCAAAGAGGTGCGGGGTATCAAATTGGAGCACCCCTCAGCAGTTGCTTAAAAACCTCTTCTGGCTGAAAAACCGGCGGATTCCAAAAAAATAGTGCGCAACTGTTTGTCAACCATTGTTCCAGCATGACGTTCTATACCCTACAAATAACACAACAAGGTAAAACACCATGAAACGGAAAATATTCCCACTCGCTATATTAGCTGCTGCACTGGCCATACCCACATTATCTCTAGCCAATGACCACGACCATCCAGATAGAAATCCCCACTCAAAGGAACACTCAGACAACGGGGCCCACAATGCAGAGCATGGCCAGAACCATAAGAACGAAAAGATCAACCACAAAAAAGACCATCGCCGTCACAATGAAAATGCACAGAATGATCGTGACCATAAAGGCGATCATCGCCGCCGCAATGAAAAATCACAGCGCAATCATGGTCAACACCACAAGACTCACCGCAGCTAACCTATAATTCTCACTATCTCGACCGCCTGGCTCTATTATGAGTGGGCGGTTTTTACTCAAGCGAAGAATCTCAAGATACAGTTTCACAACCAACGTTCTCCCTACCACTCGTCCCCAATTATATGACCCGGTCGACAACCCCACCTCTTACTATTGCTCGCCTTGGCCAAAGCCCTTATTCTGCGACTACCTGTTAGACAAGGATGACTCGATGACAGTTTTCACCTTTATTCTTCTCGGTTTGCTGGTACTGCTGGCCGGGTATGCCATTACTCTTTACAGCAACCTCGTTGCCCTGAAACACCGGGTAACACAAGCCTGGTCGAATATCGATGTACTACTGAAGCAACGGCACGATGAACTACCCAAGCTGGTGGAAACCTGTAAGCAGCACATGCAATATGAACAGGAAATCCTGACAAAGGTTATCAATGCTCGCAGCATGGTCTCCAATGCGGCCCAGAACCAAGACCTTGGCGCTCTTGGTGTTGCTGAGACAGCACTACGTAGTGATCTTGGTCGTCTATTTGCCTTGGCAGAGGACTACCCAGAGCTCCGAGCCAATCAATCATTTCAAAATTTACAGTCGCGAATTTCCGATTTGAAAAACAGTATTGCTGACCGTCGTGAGCTGTATAACGATGCGGCTAACCTGAACAATATCCGTATCGAGCAGGCTTCCAATGTATTCATTGCCAATTTCTTTAAATTCGGCGCCTATGAACTACTGGAATTTGCCGATGAAGAGACTGCCAATGTAGATATCAAAGAACTGTTTGGTTCCTGATAATTAATTCTTAATATGCATATCGCCTGACCCCAAAATATATTCATGTTATCCACCGATATTGCCGCTCTGTTCTGTCGAGAGTGTGTACACAGCATGCCAAGGTGGGGCTTTGGCTTTTGGCTGATACTTACCATGGGTGGCACCCTGTTGTGCCTGAGCCGATGTCATCGGCAATTTAAATGGGCACGATTAATGGAGGGCATACCCACCTCACGAATACGCTTTGCCAGCCAAGGTTATACCGAGCTTGTCGGTGTCGCAGAGCTTCAAGGCAATCCTCAACTAGCTCCGCTTAGCAACACGCTGCACCTCTGGTGGCGCTACACAGAATATTTAATTATGGAAGGTGACCCGCTCTATACTTTGGGGCACTTTGAAACTGACAGTGGCGGCATGAGAACTCTTACGCCTAAACAACTTACCGCCAATGTGCTCAGCAAATAGAAGTAAGACTTTCCTGAATTGCTTGCCCGCTTTGATAAAAATGGTGATGGTGAGCTGGATTAAAAGAATGGCAAATTGTTCGCGATGTCGCCCTCAAAGACACCAGACGCCGACAGACAGAACAGTCTCAACAGCCGGCTAAACCTGTACTGACACAACCCCAACACAAGGGGCTACCCTTTACTATTGGCAGCCTAGAACAACATCTACTCAGCAAGGGCTTTCGTCGCAATGCAATTTTTTATTCACTGGGGTTTTTCCTAGCGGGATCACTGGCCACCTGATTAATCAGCAGTCGCTTGAGCTTCTAAGCAACGGGCTTCGACCTGAAAACACATTCACTCGACTAATAAAAAACAGCCAACCAAATTGTTTCTTTATCCGGATCAGTCCAAGTCACACGATGTTTTTTATGGGCGGGGATATTTACATAATCTCCGGCTGCCAGCCGAACCTCTTCACCCCCTTCAAATTCCAGCACTCCCTCTCCCTGTACAACCAACACCCACTCATTTTCTTCCTGGTCGTACCAGTCATTCTCTGGTGAACAATGCCCTTGTGAAATAATCCGCTCAATACGAACATTAGCAGAGGAGTGGACCTCCTCAAAAATTTCATCAGGTATCGCAACCGGAATATTTGATAATAAATTGTCTTTTTTCATAACACCGATAGTAAAGGCCTGAATCTATAATCGCCCTTCACGCCTCAACCGTCGATTAACCTGCCAATGGTATACCCGGCTTACTATTGGCCGGATAATCGGCAGCCCAATCAACCAGGCCAGAGGCTTAAGTCGTGGCACTCGATTCATCAAAACTCTGTAAGCATCAACTTCTGAAATAATATTCTTTCTTTCATCGGAGACATGTAATTCGGTTAATGCTTTTTTGGGGTCTATCCCTAAGGCACGCAATTCATCTTCCCTGCCAGTAATATCGAGCCAATAGACATTGCTGTTTTCACCGGCCAACCTTTCATAGTTGCGCCTATCTCGCACACAGCTCGGGCATGCTCCATCATAATAAACTGTGAGCTTTCCAGACCTATGCTCGATCATGACTCAGGACTCCTGTGCTGCCTCGGCCTCTTCCGACGAGCCGGCAGTTTGCAGTGTACTTAAGGAACGAACCCAAGGCTCAACTTTGGGATAATTAGCCCCCCGCTGACCCCAAGCTTGCAAAGCTTTGGCTGGCGTTTCGAATTCACCCCACGTAAGCACATGCCAAATGTCCTGATCAGATGAGATTTGAGCATGGCTAACTGACAAACCCTCAAGACTGTTATCACTGATGAAACTCTGGAGCTGCTCTCTGGTTTTAAATGCGCCCAACTGCAAAGTAAAACCAGACAGTGATGGGGGTGTAACTTGGCTCTGCTCTGTTACAGGCTCATTTATTGGTGCAACTGTTGCCGTATCTGTTTGTGCTGGCTCGCTGACAGTAATTGAATCAGAATCGCTAGCCAGAGGATACGCCACAACACTGGAGACAGGCTCAGGTTGCCTCGGGGGTAATGCCTTAAGGTTGTTTGGGTGTTTGCCGGGAATACCTGTCATGACTCTAGCGTTCGTGAGCGTGGGAAGCTGCTTACGCCAACTTTGATTCGGGATCCCGGCATACACTAATTCTGCCTTTTCCTGCTCACGGTTATCATCCACAGCTGAAGCTGTTTTTGTATCCTGGATTGGCTCATCAACAACCTGACCATTCTTGACCCTGCGTTGCTCACAGGTCCAGTCATCGCTTCTCTTGTCCCCCGAACAGTGCCACCCAATATAGGAATCCTCCTCATCATTCGTGGCGCAACCCAACGTGCTCGATATCACTATCAGCAGAAAACCATAGCCAAAACGTCTAATCACAAGCGGTCCTCTTTACTTACATCTCGATAATAGATATTTAAATCCCCATTTTGTTTAAGGAATCCAGCACCTGGCGAATCACTGCGGCTAAACGAGGGTGCCCCGACTCAAAATCACTGGCTTTGTGTTCGAGCTGATCTCGGAGAGTCTCCTTCGGCTTGTCCTCAGGCTCCTCACCCTGTGCAATCTTGACGATATCTGACATCAATCGACTGAACAAATCTCGTTCTTCAGAACCCAAGGTACTGGCTTTTTCCAGCTCTTCATGTAATTCATCAAGCTGTTTTTGAAACTCTTCATTGGTCATCGGGACTCTCCATTACACCAAACCATTACACCAAAATTCATCACACCAAATAGAATAAACACAAGTATATTCTCATCGCTTGTCCGCTGCCGCATTTCCTTTCTACCAGGAGCGTACCAGTGTCAGTGCGCAAGGGCTGAAGTCGCTATTAATGCCATAGCCGCACCAATAAAAACAGCACCAAAAACGGTCATCAATAACTTCCACTCCATACCCTGCTCCACAGCAAAA
Source organism: Porticoccus sp. (assembly GCA_011049795.1). The sequence goes on along the minus strand of DRHD01000014.1, from coordinate 16,873 downwards.
CAATATCAGGGGCCAATAATAACCATTTTTATGTCATTTCTGGCACAGCATTTGCGGTACTTTCAGAGAATGCTTTAAAAGGCCCGATAGCGGCCAATAATTAACAAGAATCGCTCCATATTGGTGCCACAATACGATATGGAGTGATTCTATGCGCTATTTTAGTGCATAAAACTAGGACGAGAACCATGCTGAAATGTCTTAATCGAAATTCTGCTTTCTATGCCCTGCTGTTGGGCCTAACGCTTCCCACTTTAGGGCATGCGGATGGCCTTGATGGTGCCAATACTGCCTGGATCCTCACAGCAACAGCGCTAGTTCTGTTTATGACCATTCCCGGTCTAGCCCTTTTTTACGGTGGCTTGGTTCGCGTTAAGAATGTTCTATCAATACTGATGCAATGCTTTGCCATCACCTGTGCCGCCTCACTGATATGGCTAATTTGTGGATACAGCCTGGCATTTACTGATGGCGGTTCAATGAACAGTTGGATTGGCAGCCTTGATAACTTCATGCTGGGCAAGGTCATGGAAGAGACCCTAGCGGGTGACATCCCTGAATCTGTCTTTGTCATGTTCCAAATGACCTTTGCCATTATTACACCGGTTCTCATTATTGGTGCATTTGCTGAGCGGATGAAATTCTCTGCCGTTATGATTTTTAGCTGCATCTGGCTGTTGGTGGTTTATGTCCCAATCACCCATTGGGTTTGGGGTGGCGGTTGGCTACAAGAAATGGGCCTTCTGGATTTTGCCGGAGGCACCGTCGTACACATCACAGCAGGTACTGCCGCATTGGTTACTGCACTGGTTATAGGCAACCGCAAAGGGTTCCAACAACACGCCATGACACCCCACAACTTGACCATGACGGTCGCCGGTGCCGGTATGCTTTGGGTGGGCTGGTTTGGCTTTAATGCCGGTTCAGCATTAGCGGCAAACGGTGACGCGGGCATGGCCATGTTGGTTACTCATATCTCCGCCGCCACCGGCGCGCTGGCCTGGATGATGATGGAGTGGGTGAAACACGGAAAACCCTCTGTTCTGGGTATTGTTACCGGCATGGTGGCTGGGCTCGGCACCATCACTCCAGCCTCTGGCTTTGTTGGTCCAGGTGGCGCGCTGGTAATCGGTTTTAGTGCCGGTATCATTTGTTACTATGCCACCCAGCTTATCAAGCAGAAATTTAAGATTGATGACTCACTGGATGTTTTTCCTGTACACGGTGTAGGTGGTATTTTGGGTACCTTGCTCGCGGGATTTTTTGTTTCATCTGAACTGGGCGTCTTCAGTGGGCAAGGCTATGCCGAAGGCATGGCGATGATCTCCCAACTGAAAGTACAGGTGATTGGCGTGGTTTCCGTACTGGTCTATACCGCTGTGGTCACCTACGTGATCTTGAAGCTGGTAGATATGATGGTCGGCCTACGGGTAGATGCTGAACAAGAGACCTACGGTCTGGATCTGTCGCAACACGATGAACGCGGCTACGATCTTTAATAGTAGTTACGACTGTTAAGCAATAATAAAAAGCCGCCTGCTACTAGGCGGCTTTTTTGTGTCCCTATTTATATTCCTACAATAAAAACAGGCACCACATCACTATGGCTAGTCCCCACTCTCATACTTAGCCTGAGATGGAAGCATAAAATTTAGCGGCCAGTCTTGCTGCGAATCCAATGCATCAAATAATCGGCTATCACTGGGGCTTTGGCCCCAACGTTCTAAGAAAACTAATTCCTTCAACGCTGCACGTTTTTCCCAACCCTTCTCTTCCAGCTCTGGCCGTTCATGGAAAAAATCCACGTAGCCCAGACACAGGTAGGCAATAGGGACAACGGACTCTGGCAATTGAAAGATATCACTCAATGCCTCAGGCTTGATAATAGATACCCAACCCATTCCAAGCCCTTCAGCTCGAGCAGCCAACCAAAGATTTTGTACAGCACAGACTGTGCTATACAGATCCATATCTCGCTGATGAGTCCGGCCTAGCACAACCTCACCTCCGCGGGTGCGATCACAAGTCACGCATAGGTTTACTGGCGCTTCTAGGATGCCCTGTAACTTTAACTGATGGTATTGCTGTTGCCGCTCTCCTTCAAATAGGTTGGCGGCTTCGTCATTGGCCTTACAAAATTCCCGGTGAACCCGAGCTTTGGTCTCGTCGCTCTGAACAACAATAAAATTCCAGGGCTGGGACAACCCAACCGATGGTGCATGGTGAGCGGCTATCAGTAATCGGGCCAAGACGTCATCGGGTATAGTATCTCCACGGAATTCCCCACGAACATCTCGACGATTAAATAAGGTTTCGTAAAAGCCTTTCACCATAAACTCCTGCTCTCTATTACATCTTTCTCTGCCGTAAACCATCTACGGTAAACAGCACTCTATTAATGATTAGCTAGCGCACGCTGATCCCGTGCCTGCTCCAGAAATGCACACATTTGTTCTGCCCCTTGAATGATTCGCGGGGTGTGCCGTTGCAGTAACTCCGGCGGAATAAAATACAATTGTTCATTATGTACGGCATCAATAGCGGTCCAGTCCCGCCAATCATCTAGCCACTCGGGTCGCGACTGCCCCATACCACTGGCAATAATCACCTCAGGGTTGGCTCTCACCACCGACTCCACACTGATTCTGGGCACCAACGGCAATGCATCAGAAAAAACATTGTGCCCACCACATAACCGGATCACATCGGAAATCAAATGCTTGCCGTTCATGGTCATCATCGGCTCATTCCAAATCTGATAATAAACATCTACGGTCGACTGCTGGCTGTAAGTATTTTTGAGCTCAGTTAATCTTGACCGAAATTTATCTGCTGCGATGTCACCCTGTTTAACATTGCCTGACAGAATACCCATATGGCGCAAAGACAGGGCAACATCCTCAAGCTTGTCTGGCTGGGTAACATAGAGGTTAAGACCCAGTGACGCCAACCGCTGCACCACCTCATCGCCATTACCGCTTTGCCAGACAATCACTAAATCAGGATTTAACGCCACGACCGACTCATAACTGATATTGCTGTAGGCGCCGACGCGAGGAATTTTTTTTGCCGCCTCAGGGTAATCACTATAACTGACGGCACCCACTAACTGTTCACCCGCACCGGCAGCAAAAAGTATTTCCGTGATATGTGGCGCTAAACTCACGATTCGCTGTGCCGGTTGAGCCAGAACCACCTCGCGGTTCATGGCATCTTTCAGGCGTATTTCTGCACTCGCTAGCACGGGAATACAAAGGGTGGAGCAAACCACCGCCAGCCAGACTAACTTTTTGTACATAGCCAGGATTTTTAAGATATCCGCTCTCCTGCCGCCTGCTTCAATACCACCATCACCTTAGACAAATCTTCTTCTCCGGGTAATCCAAACCGCAGCATCCGCTGACCATTAATCTCGTCAAACAACCTCACCAGCACACCACACTGACCCAACACTTGATAGAGTCTTTCACAATAATCAGCCTCGCCCGCTCCACTCACAAACAAGGGCGACACTGACAACCTTAGCTCAGGAAATTGCTCGCTCAATATCTGCCACCAGGTGTTGGCCTTCACTTCCAGCCGCTGTCGCTGAACTTGATGCCAAGCAGTATCTGCCAGTGCCTGTTTGCCCGCCCATCGAGCCGGGTGAGAGACATGCCAGGGTGGCAAATGATCAACTAAGGTTTGCAACAATGTCGAAGGCGCCATGATAAAGCCCAGACGCAGACCCGCTAATCCAAAAAATTTACCCACTGACCGCAACACCACCAAACCTGACAGGGGACATTCTGGCACCAGACTGTGTCCGGGTAATGCATCGATAAAAGCTTCATCAACAATCATCCAGCCACCGGCAGATTGTAGCTGTTGTTGCATGGCCATCAACTGCTGCCGTCCCACCATTTCACCCGTGGGATTATTCGGGTTAATCACCACGGCATGCTTCACATCACGGGTGGCAACCAACTGTGCTAGCTGCCCTACATTTTTATAGCCCACCACCTCGTGCCCGGCTTTTAACCAAGCCACCCGGTGTTCCCCATACCCGCGAACCGGTATTGCCACCCGCCCCCGATCAATATGAGACGGAATATGCTGCAGGGCATACTGGGAACCGGGAACAGCCAGTAATAAACCAGGGTCACAACCATAATAATCGGCGGCTACCGACTCTAGCCCATCGCCTGCATCGGGCAACGCCTTCCAAACAGACTCCGGCACTTCAGGCACGGGCCAACTCCACGGGCTAATACCAGTGGATAAATCTATCCACTGCTCCTTGGCGATACCAAATACCCGTGCAGCCTTAGAGAGATCACCTCCGTGCATCAATGCCACAGAAGCCTCTCCATTAGGAGCTTTCACCAAAACACCTGCACTATGTAGTACAACTGCGCTATGGCAATGACCCCTACCCAAAGAATGGTCGCCCGCCATACTAAGCCCAACGCCGCTTCGATATCCTCACAACCTGCCAATCTACCTTCACCTAACTCAGGCCGGATCACGTCTAACCCGTCATAACGGGCAGAACCACCAAGACAAACGCCCAAGGCCCCAGCACCCGATGCCATCACAGGCCCCGCATTAGGGCTTTCACAGTATTGCGCCTGTCGTTGCCAACAGCTTATGGAAGACTTCCAGGTTCCCGTTATCGCATAGCTCAGAGCACAACAGCGGGCCGGCAACCAATTCAGCACATCATCCAGACGGGCAGCGACCCAGCCAAAATATCGATAGCGTTGGTTTTTATAGCCCCACATGGCATCCAGCGTATTGGAAAAACGATAGAGCAGAACGCCAGGAATACCAGCAATCGCAAACCAAAATATTGGTGCTAAAACCGCATCACTGGCATTTTCTAATACCGATTCCACTGTGGCCTTTGCAATGCCATTTTTATCCAGTGCAGTGGTATCCCGGCTGACTATTTTGCTCAATTGTTTACGGGCACTGTCTATATTATTTTGAGAACCATCCATATCATTTTGAGAAAGAGGCACCGCCACCGCCCTGGCATGCTCGGCTAAACTCCGTCCGCCAATACAAAGATAAAGAATGATCGTGCCAGACAATAATCCTAAAAGTTGATTCTCTGCATTGAAAAGCCAGCTAAGTGCCGTTGTTAGGGGGAGGACCAATATAATCCAGCTGACCATACCAACAAGGCGACAACGGACCTTTGATGAATCCGCATTGATGGCATATTTTCTCATGCCCCGCTCAACTCTGCTGGCTAATCGACCAAAACCAACGAGGGGATGAAAACGTTTTGGCTCCCCCAATAGCTGGTCGAGCACCAATGCTAAAATAATCGCCAATAAGGTCATCTGTCTGGCACCTGCTACCCAGCCGCCAAACAAACAGCCGCTATCAGTAAAGCGGCTTCGACTAGCTCCACTTGGGCTCCTGCACAATCACCGGTAAACCCCTGAAGTCGCTTTAATACGGTCAACCGCACAAACCCAAAGACCAGAAGAACAACCACGAGAGAAAGCGCCCAAAGTATGAAAGGCATTATTAGCATCAGCAAAAAACTCACCACTAACAATAATCCCCGTACTAACGGTTTGGGAAAATGCTGCGCCAGGATTTCACCTAACCCCTGCGGGCGAACATACGGTGTAGAAAGAAATAACAGTAACAGTGACAATCGAGAGAGCAGCGGTATAACCCACAACCACATCCATAAACCTTCGTAAATCAACGCAGCCAGTGCGGTGGTTTTAAGTAACAGTAATAATATGAGAGAGAGCACTCCCATGGAGCCACATAAAGGGTCTTTCATTAACCGTAAGGTCTTTTCTCGGTCACCCAGCCCACCCATCCAGGCATCAGCACAGTCGGCCAAGCCATCCAGGTGCAAGCCCCCAGTGAGCACCACCCACAAGGCAACAACAACTGCCGCAGTCAAATAAAATGGGGTGGGTAAAAACCCACACAATAGTGTTAGTAATACTCCCAGAATCAAACCGATGGCCGGGTACCAAAGTAACGACCGCCCCTGAATGTCAGGAGTGATCTGAGAGGGGTTGACCTGAGAGGAGCCCAGAACCGGTAAAATAGTAAGAAACTGCATGGCCAGACAAAATGCCTGCCAGTCTTTTATAAGACGCTCTTTCACTGGCCAGCAACCAACATTGGATTATGGCTAAGCAATACAGGAATATTCCCGGAATCATGATGGAAAACCTTCAGCCGGGTTATACAAGCGTAGGGGACATCCAGAGTAGAAATTGATGTCAGAGGCATTTTCAATAGATGGGCCAGTAGCAGGCGAATCACACCACTGTGTGCCACCAATAAAATACGCTCACCGGCATGGCTGTCCAACAGTGATTCCCAGGCAGAAACAATACGCGCCTGAACGTCTAATATAGGCTCACCACCAGGCGGCGTCACTGACACTGGATCATCGTAATAGGCCTTTATCAGATCTGGCTCTGACCGCCAGACTTCTTTTACCTTGCGACCTTCCCATTCGCCAAAATCCATCTCCCGAAACCGGTCATCTGTCATTAATGGTAATGACGCATTATCCGCATAATATTCAGCAAACTGACGACAGCGGAGCATGGGGGATGTCACCACTCTCTGCCAATGACCTAAAGACTCAACAGTAGAACTCATTTGCTGCCAGCCTTCAGTAGAAAGCGCCACATCAATACTGCCACGATAGATTTCGCCACCCTCACAGGCGCCGTGACGCAATACATCAATGGTTGTTACTACCTCATTGACCATCGTCATCTCTAGCTGCTCTCCTCACTGACACCGGCTTCAGTAAACGTTGCCATTTCACTATGTAGCCGACAGGCCGACTGCAAAAGAGGAATGACTAGTGCCGCACCACTGCCTTCACCCAGCCGCAAACCTAAATTTAGCAATGGCTCGGCAGATAATGCCTCTAGTAGATAACGATGTCCTGGTTCTGCTGAGCAATGGGAAAATAATAACCAGTCTCGGACTCCGGGGTTCAGCCGACATGCAGCCAATGCGGCAGTAGTACAAATATAGCCATCCACCACCGAGGGGACACCCTGCTGCGCAGCAGAAATATAAGCACCGGTAAGCGCCGCAATTTCCAGACCGCCAAGACACCTCAAGGTGTCAAATGGGGTAACCATATTCGGCTCATGAAGTTTAAGTGCTCTCGAGACGGCCCCCCTCTTTTGAGCAAGACCGTCATCATCGACCCCTGTACCACGCCCAACACTCACCTCTGATGGCAGATCAAGAAAAGCACTGGTGAGCGCCGCGGCGGCGGTGGTATTGCCGATACCCATTTCTCCGCCCACAAATAAATCAGCGCTCGTCGAAATCTGTGCTGCACCCTCGGCCAACGCACACCTAACTGTATCTTCATCCATGGCCGGCATCTGACAAAAGTTGTTTGTTCCTTCCATCAGTTGGCGATTAATAATTAACTCATGATTTGGAGGTGCGACTACCGTCCCCATATTTACCACATTAAAACTTGTCCCCCATTGCCTGGCGAGAACAGAGATAGCGGCTCCACCACGGGCAAAATTTTTGATCATTTCAACAGTTACCGCTTGGGGAAAGGCCGACACACCTTCCGCAACCACCCCGTGATCACCGGCAAACACTCGAATATCAATATGTTTCAGTTCAGGTTTTTCCTTTCCCTGCCAGCCAGCAAACTGTACCGCCAGGGTTTCTAGCACACCCAACGACCCCGCTGGCTTGGTTAACTGTTGTTGACGCAGCAACGCCGCCTCTCGGCTTGACGCAGAGATTTCTGCAACAGGCTTTAACCACCAATCCATATTAATCTCCCCGAGCTGGCGTTTTTAGTGGCTGTTTGAGCAACAAGGGAAGCCCTGCCACAGTAAGTGTCACCTGGTCACAGAGTGAAGCCAGCTGTTGATGGAAAAAACCACTTTCATCGACAAATTTTCGAGACAATTCACCCATAGGAACAACACCCATTCCGGTTTCATTACTCACAAAAATAATCCGCCCCTGAAAATTTGGTAGTACTGCTAACAGTGCATCCCGCTGTTGCTCCCAACAATTTTTATGCAAACAATTACTAATCCACAGGGTCAGACAATCCACCAAAATACAACGATCCTCCCGATGATGTCGAGAAAGCACCTCGGCCAACTCAGTAGGTTCCTCCAATAATGTCCACTGGGTTTTACGGCGGGCTTGGTGGTGACGAATTCGCTCTGACATTTCGGCATCACCCACTGTTGCCGTGGCCAGATATAACAGCTCCAAACCGGTTTCTTCGGCACGCTGTTCCGCCAACCGGCTTTTCCCCGATCGGGCTCCGCCAAGAATCAATTCATGGAATTTTTTCATAAAATAGTTCTATCTAACAGTGAACATCGAGTCACGTAATCACCAAAGGTTTACCTGTCTGTGGATGAACAACTATTTCAGCCTCCACCTCAAAGACCCGACGAATATTGTCAGGGGTTAAGACCTGTTCAGGTGCACCAGATGTCACCACCTCACCACATTGCATCAACACAATTTGATCCGAGCAGCGCGCCGCCAAGTTTAGATCATGCATCACCATAAGCACCCCGACACCCTTACTCGCAAAGGTTTGAACAATCTCCAATGTCAGCTGCTGGTGCGCCAAATCAAAGGATGACGTAGGTTCATCCAGTACTAAATATCGGTCATGGCAATCCCCTCCCGTAGAAGCTATGGAGCTAGGTTCAGCAGATGGTGGCTCCCAAATTTGAGCCAACACTCTTGCCAAATGCACACGCTGTTTTTCTCCACCCGATAGCTGGGTATAAAGTCGCCCTACTAAATAATCACCATCCACTGACGCCAGCGCGGCATCCACAATATCACCATCCCTCTTTGCCCCGGTGTCATGTGGCGTGCGTCCCAACATCACCACTTCTTCAACGGTGAAAGGGAAGTCTAGCAATGATTGCTGGGGTAATACTGAGAGTGACTTGGCCCGATCACTGGCAGTCCAGTCATTGATATCCCGATGGTTAAACAATACTTGCCCCGCTGTGACGGCCAACTCATTGACCAAGCAGCGCAATAAACTGGTTTTACCCGCACCATTTGGCCCTACAACCGTAGTCACCTCTCCGGGAGAAACACGGAGATTAATCCCCCGCAACAAGGGAATACCCGAGAAACTCAACGACAGGTTGCAAGCTTCCAATGACATACCCCGCTACCTCACAACCCGGTGACGCTTTTGAGTTAACAGCGAGAAGAAGAAAGGTGCGCCCAATAATGCGGTCAAAATACCCGCAGGCAACTCTGCGGGGGCGACTACCACACGGGCAAACCCATCAGCCATCACTAGCAAAATAGCACCGGCCAATGCGGTGCCCGGAATCAGGTAACGGTGGTCAGGACCAATCAACATACGAACGATATGCGGAATAATCAAACCCACAAAGGCAATATTGCCCGCCACAGCGACGGATGTCCCCACACCCATTGCCGTGAGTAAAATGATACGGCGCTTTACCCGCTCAACATTCACGCCCAAATGACGGGCTTCTGATTCGCCCAACAGTAGAGCATTCAGTGCCCGGCTCTGTCGGGGGAACCAAATAACTAGCGCTAGAGTCACTATTCCGGCAATGGACACGCGTTGCCAGTTGGCTGCATCGAGGCTGCCCATTTGCCAAAGACTAATACGCCGCAACATGTCATTGTCGGCAAAAAAGCTGAACAGGCTATTTATAGCACCCGCCAAGGCACTGATGGCAATACCTGCAAGGAGCATGGTAGCGACGGAGGTACCCGTTGTGGATGTGGCCAAACGATAGACTAATAAGACGGCGAGAAAACCACCTAAAAATGCACCACCAGCGACCAAAGAGAGACCAAAAAAGCTACTGCTCTGCAGCCATACACCGCCAAACACAATCACAAAGCTGGCGCCGGCAGAGGCGCCACTGGAGACGCCGATCAATGAAGGATCTGCTAGGGGGTTACGAAACAAGCCCTGCATTGCCGTGCCACAAGTGGCTAGGCAAACGCCCACCAAGCCAGCGAGTATCACTCGTGGCAAACGGATAGCAGAGAGAATCATTCCATCCTGACGAACCGCACTGGTATCTACACCAGAAAAAATCTCGACAAACCTCACTGGTGATATAGCCACAGGGCCCATCATCAAGGCGACGATCATCACTGGCGGCAATAAAAGCGCCAGGATCAGCATTAGTTGTTTTGATTCCAGCCGTCTCAACAAGCTGTCTCCGATGAGCCATTGATCGAGGACTTAAGGGCTGCCATCACAAGTTGCGCTACCCGCTCTCCGATCAATGTATGCTTACCGGTAAACCGAATTGGCTGAGTATTATTTTCTCCCCTATCACCGGCAACAATTGCAATAGCATCGGTACCCGTACCCGTCGCCAGCTCACCCGAGACAGGGCTAATCACCCCCAGGTTTTGCAAGGCTGCGGCCTTTGCTTCCGTGGCAACAATCACCATTTCCACCATCGCTTCATCCGTTAAATTTGCACTGGTGAGAATGACCATATTAATGGTACCTACCTTGTCGGGCACCACCATCAATGTAGAAAACTCCGCGGGGTCACCAGCACGGCGGGCGTTATCCAGGCCAGTGGTCACTATCACCGCTAGCGATTCACCGGCTAATTTTTCATGTACTACCCTGAGAGACTTCATCGATGCCGCCGTCATCATACCCACAGTAGCCTCAGCCCACCCCCTATCGTGACAATAACGTTCCAACGTTTTTACCGGGTCTTCCAGCGCAAGGGGGCAGCGTTTTGGCACCCGCATATTGACATAGTGACTGGCCTGGCAAAAACCACCATTTAAAACTGCCGAGCTCAATACCCGCCGTGGCCGGTCAAACGCAATATGAATATGGCCAGGTGTTTGCTCCAGCACAACGCCCTGAGTCAAAGCCCGGACTAAAGAGGGATGCTCAGATTGTATGCCACTTTCCTGTGTCGCCATGCGAGTCACTGCGCTGATACCCAATCACTGAAGATGCGGTGTAATTGAGTAATTCCATCAGTCAACGCTGCGGGACCTGGCTGGAGAATATCCGATGATTTAATCTCATGGAGCTGTCCGGTTTTAATCGCCGTGATATGACCCCACCCCGGACGATCAGCAACCTGATCAGCGGCAAATTTTCTACCGCACCAGGAGCCAATGATAATATCCGGATTACGCTGAACAACCTCATTGGCCTCTTCAATAATTCGGTTTTTTGCGCCGGGAAATTTTGCCAGTTCCGAAAAACAATCATCGCCACCGGCAATCTCGATTAATTCAGATACCCATCGAATGCCACTAATCAGCGGGTCACCCCACTCTTCAAAATAAACCTTGGGCCGACGAGAAAACGTCGATGCCATTTGCTGAATACCGGTGAGCTTATCCGTGAATTGTTGCAGAATTTCTCGCGCTTTTTTCTCTGCACCCACTAAACAACCCAGCTGTAACAATGTGTCAAAAATCTCCTGTACCGAACGTTGATTACAAATATGAACATTAACTCCGGCGCGAATTAGCTCTGCTGCAATATCCGCCTGCATATCAGAAAACCCAATTACTAGGTCAGGTTCCAGCGCTAGAATTTTGTCTATTTTAGCGGAGGTAAACGCAGAGATTTTCGGCTTCTCTTTTCTCGCCTCCGGGGGTCGGACGGTATAGCCGGAAACACCCACAATCCGATGCTGTTCACCCAGTAGGTAAAACCACTCAGTGGTTTCTTCCGTCATACATATGATTCGCTCGGGGAAACGACCGTCACCAGGTACCTGTTGTTTCATTTGCTTTACCCCACGCCTAAAAACTTATCTAACATCCAAACCTAAAACCAAAAAAACTAGCTAACCCAAGAAAAGTGCCGCAGCCGCCTCCGGGTTAGAAGGAAAATACCAATGCACATAAGCTGCTAGTAATCCTTTACTGCGGACTATTCCCTCGCCCACTTTATCGTAAGGATGATGTTGCGCCTGACAAACAAATTCTGGAGGACTATCAAACGTAGAATAGTGGAAGGTATGCCCTCTCAATTTACCCTCTGGCAATGAAGCTGACTGCAAGCCCAACCCACCCAATCTTTTTTGCATGCTTGCTCTGGCTGGAATAAGACCCACCATTTCGACAGTACAGTTTTCTATATCCGTCAGCGCTTCCAACAGATAAAGCATGCCACCACATTCGGCAACCATCGGTTTTCCCGACTGATAATGCTGTTGAATCTCCTGATGTAATGTTTTGTTGGCAGACAGCTGGTCGAGGTATAGTTCCGGATAGCCGCCGGGCAGATACAGACTGTCGGCAACGGGTAATGACGTATCCTCCAAGGGTGAAAAAAACAACAATTCAGCACCCATGGTTTTTAATAAATCTAGGTTTGCCCGATACACAAAGCTAAAAGCCACATCTCTGGCCACAGCAATGCGCTGCCCTGTCAGAGCCTTTTCTGGAGCCTCCCTCACACAGGGAGCAAAGGCCACGGCGGGTGGCAATTCGCTCAGCCTGGTATTAGTAATTAGATCTGCCGCTGCATTTAATCGTTTTTCCAAGTCGTCAATATCAGTAGCCTGGTACAAACCCAGGTGGCGCTCGGGAAGGTTGATATCGTCAGAACGAGGTAATTGCCCCAACCATTGCTCGGGGTCACTTATACTGGACTCCAGCATTTGCCCATGACCTTCACTGGCCACCCGATTAGCGATGACCCCAGCAAACTCTATTTTTGACTGAGCCTTTACCTGATCTCTTGTTTGATAGTTGGCCAACCCGTGTGCAAGAGCACCAAAGGTTTGTGCCATAGCTGATACATCAATTACCGCTGCGACTGGAACGCCGAACCGAATGGCCAAATCAGCGCTGCTGGGTTCACCATCAAACAACCCCATGACACCTTCAATCAAAATCAGGTCAGCTTCCTGAGCCGCCTCAAATAATAACTGCTTGCTCTGGTCCTCACCCACCATCCATAGATCCAGCTGGTAAACCGGCGAACCACTGGCTCGCTCATGGATCATCGGGTCGATAAAATCTGGCCCGGTTTTAAAGACCCGCACTTTTCTGCCAAGACGTTGATGATAGCGCGCCATTGCCGCCACTACTGTAGTTTTTCCCTGACCAGAAGCTGGGGCTGCAATCAGTAGTGCAGGGCAGGGAATAGAACTTTTCATCACTGCTTACACATTACTGTTGTTCAACCTGATCAACCCCGCCTCGCACCATTAAAAAGTGAAACAATGCAGCTACTGCCAAATAGCCAAGTGGAGTTAAAAGGTAACGGGGTAAATACTGGATAACCCGGCTGGTGTATTCGGTCATACTTAATTCAGTAAACTGCCCTGAGAGCAGGTAAAAACTACCATTAGAAATCAAGAATGCCACCATTAGTGATGCAACCGTGGCAATGATAACTTGAAATTTGTCATCGGTATGCGAGCTTGCCCATCGCCCTGCCCACCAAACACTAAAATACGTGGGCAATAAAAGTCCATATGCTGCTGTTACACAATAATCACTGACACCACGGGCAGTTATTGCCCAATAATCGATACCTGCCGCCAACACACAAAGCAATATAAAACTGCCTAAACCCCATCTTAGGCGACGCAGGTAAAACCCAGAAAGAAAAAATACCGCCAATGATGCATCAGGCAAACTCACCGCTGAACCAAAGTGGTCAGTTCGAGTGGACAGCATTAGTATGGGTAAAAGTGACAGAAGCATAATGCCTTTTATTTTTGATTGTTCGCCTTGTGCAAAGACAGGCTGATCTTTTAACAACATTGCTTTTCTTCCTTTTCATCAGTGTATTCATGACCCCATTGCTTCCATATTGTCGGAAATTTGTTTTCTGGAAACAGGCTCTCGGTAAACAAAGCAGCGCAATTTATCGATTGCTCCAATGTAACTGCGAGTCGATCAAGTTGCTGTTCTCGTATAGCAGGCTGATCCAACAGTTCGGGTGTTTCTAATCCGGCCCATTGGAGCAACGCTGAACACGCTTCAGGGTGCTCAAATAACCCATGCAGATAAGTGCCCATCACTTGACCATCCTCGGATATGGCACCATCCAGCCTTCCATCATCCAATTCAACGATCGGGCGGTTCAACCCAAGACCGGTGGTTTCACCGCAGTGAATTTCATAACCACAAATTTTCGCGCCCTGAGCACTCGTATCACATAAAGTCAATTTTCCCGCCACTTGTCGCAGCTGCTTTTGTTCGGCCAACTCTGTTTCGATATTCAGCCAACTGAGCCCCCGATACAAACCAGCTTTACCCTCAACACCCAAAGGGTCATTCACACTATTACCTAACATCTGATAACCACCACAGATACCGAGCAATTTACCGCCGTAGCGCAAATGCTTTTGAATCGCTTCCGCCCAACCTTGCTCTTTCAACCACTGCAGATCATGGGGCACGCTTTTACTGCCTGGAAGGATAATCAAATCAGCGGGGGGAATGGGTTGATCCGGCCCCACGTAACAGAGATCTACTTGAGGGTGTAATCGCAAGGCATCAAAATCTGTGTGATTACTGATACGAGGAAATACGGGCACAACAACTTTTAGAGTGTTATTTGCCTCAGTAAAATTTTGTTCTTGGTCCACCGCATCTTCGGCATCCAGATGTAACCCATGCAGATAGGGAATAACACCCAAAACCGGTTTGCCTGTCCGTTCTTCAAGCCAGTCCAACCCCGGTTTCAACAGGGCCATATCACCACGAAAACGGTTGATAACAAAACCAACAACCCGCTGCTGCTCGGTTGCTGATAACAACGCTAGCGTTCCCACAAGATGGGCAAAGACTCCGCCTCGGTCAATATCGGCAATCAGTATCACCGGGCAATCCACTGCCTCCGCAAAACCCATATTGGCAATATCATTATCGCGAAGATTAATTTCCACAGGGCTACCAGCACCCTCAACAATAACGGCGTCATACTGACTGGAAAGGCGCTGGTGCGATTGTAAAACCGCATCCATCGCGGTGGCTTTATAGTCGTGATAACGGCGTGCATCCATGTTTCTCAAGGCTTTGCCATGAATAATCACTTGAGCACCCGTATCACTGGATGGCTTCAATAAGATCGGATTCATATCCGTGTGCGGCTCAAGAAAGCAGGCTTGAGCCTGAAGCGCCTGAGCCCGACCTATCTCACCCCCATCCTTGGTCACGGCACTGTTCAATGCCATATTTTGTGGCTTAAACGGCGCGACATTAACCCCCTTTTTCGCCAACAAACGACACAGCCCTGCCACCAGGATGCTTTTTCCAGCATCAGAGGTTGTGCCCTGAACCATAAGGGTGAAAGTCATATTAAAAGGATGGGAGACATTTTAGAAATCCACACCCTTCCGGGCTTTTACACCCGACTTGTAGGCATGTTTAATGTCTTTAATTTCGGAAACAGTGTCGGCCAACTCTCTCAGAGCAGAACCACCTCCGCGCCCCGTAACAACCACACTCTGATTTGCGGGACGGTTGGCTAATGCTTCCAATACCATCGCCTCGTCAAGGTACTTGTAGCTGAGCATATAGGTAAGCTCATCGAGAATGACCAAATGGTAGCTTTCATCCCGCAGCATGGGTTCGACCACAGCCCAAGTTTTTTCAGCCGCGGCCACATCACCGTCTCTATCCTGAGTGTTCCAGGTAAAACCGGTACCCATTTGATAGAAATCTATCTGGGGGCACTTATCCCTCAGGTATATTTCTTCACCAGACAGCTGCTCGCCTTTAATAAACTGGACCACACCAATCTTGTAGTCATACCCAAGGGCGCGCATCACCATGCCAAAGGCCGAACTACTCTTGCCCTTGCCATCACCTGTCAGCAGAATAAATACACCACGATCATCCGTGGCAGCAGCAATATTTTTATCCACCTTTTCTTTCTGCTTTTGCATCTTGCGCTTGTGGCGCTCGGCTTTATCTTGTTGATCAGTCATGAGATAACCACCCTAGTACAGATTAATGATGCTGAATGAAGCAACTGACTGTAGATCAAAGACTACAGGTCAAAGAGAGTACGACAATTTAACGAGCCAGTTGGTGCCATCTTGGTTATAACGGCTAGAACTACTCGCATTTGTTCTGTAATGCTTATCGAAAACATTATCCACTTTAAACTGTGCTTTAAGTTTATCCGTCAGATTATAGCCCACACGAAAATCGACTAATGTATAACCACCCAGGCTATCCGTATTACTCGTATTGATATAACGCTTGCCCCGCGCATTCATGGAAAGCCCCACATCCCAACGGGAAAAACGTCGATCAACATCTAGCAAAAAGCTTTTCTTGGAGCGCTTGAGCAGTACTTTATCCGTATCATCATCCCGAGGATCCGTATAAGAAAGTGAGGTGCTAACATCCCACCCTACCAATTGGCCAGCCACAACCAGCTCTCCACCCTTAATTTTCGCGGTGGAAACGTTAGATGGCGTCCACTCAGAGAAGAATGCATCAACAGGCGCCCATTGAATTAAATTATCGATACGATTTCTGTATGCGGACAACGCCCAACGCCAATTGCTATATTCTCCAAAGAAACCTATCTCGTAGTTTTCTGACTCTTCAGGTATCAGGTCTGGATTACCATAAGAAGAACCATAGTCATCCTCAAAGAAAGGCCAATAAAGATCGTTAAACGTAGGTGCCTTGAAGCCCTCAGCCCAGCTTAAGGTCATTCGGTGATTATCATCCAACTGGAGACCAACAGAAAGATTACCCGTTGTCTGGGTACCAAATGCTTCATTGTCGTCCTCACGAATACCCACAATGACATCAAAAATCGAGAACGTCCCTTGGTACTGAGCAAATAAAGCATTGTTATCTCTGTCACTGACAGGGTTTTTATCTCTATCCTCATAGGTTT
>DRHD01000013.1 GCA_011049795.1 Porticoccus sp. | reverse complement strand
TCCTTAGTCACCGCCGAATAGATGTTGATATAGCTTGCGCTTCCGTCAAACTGCGCGCACTTACCCCCATCAGGTGCTAAGAAACTACGATTGGTTCGATCAGCTTATTGGTTGCTGTGCCGCAAGCTAACCTTGCTGGCACAACCAAGATGCAAATCATCACTCTGAACTACGATGCCCAAAACTACATCGATATTACATTTGACACTACAGCCTATCGGTTCAATGGCGCGTACGAGGCTGGTAACACACTTAAATCAGTGAACAGTGGTCTTGTCTACAACGTGGACGGTGGCCCGCAATATCCTGAATGGCATCACTTCGGGCTGTCCTGGACTTCTGCAGGAGATGCGCTGAAGTTCTATGTTGATGGATTGCAGCAAGGCAGCACGCAGACTTCTTTGGGCACCTGGACAGGAGCTATGGCTTCGGGCACGATGGTATTGGGTTCGTCCAGTAGCTCGTCTGCAGCCGATGTTCTCACTGGTTATATTGCCCGGGTTGGTATTTGGAGCGTGGTACTGCCTGCTGCTACTATGCAGGATTTGGCAGTTATAGGTCTGTAAGATGCCAGATTTCAACTCAGACCGCGAGGGCCACGTACAGCACAAGTGGATCGTGCAAAATGCTACCCAGAACCGAGACTTCGAGGGCGTTAAAGCCGGTGATAAAGATATGCTGTTCGATAAAGAAGGTAGGTTTTTGATCAGCGATGGGGTTGTAGCTGACGAGATAAGGAAGGAACATCCCCGAGATGTGACTGTGACCAGGATGAGGTATCCAGATGTTGCGGATAGAGGGCATAAATATTTCCATGTCTGCCCGGCTTTGCCTTGGCATGAGGACAAAAATGATAATCAAAATTGATGGGCGAGAGTTCCCCAACAAACAGGGTGCGGTGGAGTATTACGTAAAGAAGATGCGTCGGCGGCACCCTAATTTCCCAAGAAAGAAAGCCTGGGCGCACGTGAAAATGATGGAGGAAGCGCAAAAGAAAGAGAACGGAGCAGGAGAGTGAATAATGCCCACTAATAGAGATTTACAAAATACGATTTATTCTGGCACATATACCTATACAACCAGTTCCGATATGCGAACTGCGGCGGATCTCACTACCGCACCTCCTACAGGACAACATCTAGTTATTACTGACATACTGATTGCCACTGGCACCGCTATGGTGTTCCAATTCTTAGATGAAAGCTCTAATTGTGTAGGGTCCGTGAGATTGATTCAAAACTCCTCAATTTTTATCAGTCCACGAGGCAGGTGGAAATTAGCTACAGCAGGTGAAAAGCTTCAAGGCGATGCTGGTGCCTCTGGGAGTGTTTATATATCTGTTTGGTATTACTTTGAATAGGAGAAATAATGCCCACTAATAGAGATTTACAAAATACGATTTATTCTGGCACACACACATACACCACCAGCGCGAACATGACATCAGCCGCGGACCTTACTACTGCACCGCCTGCGGGACAGCATCTAGTTGTTACTGATATTCTAATTGCCACCGATACCGCAATGGTGTTTCAATTCTTGGAAGAAACAAGCGGTACTGTTATTGGATCTGTGAGATTAATAGATAATTCTTCATACTTTGCAAGCCCGCGTGGTAGATGGAGATTACCCGTATCAGGTAAGAAATTGCAGGGCGATGCTGGAGCAAGTGGAAATGTTTACATTACCGTTTGGTATTACTTTGAATGATATACCTCTTCTAAGAATTGATGTATTGCTGCTTATTGTGATCGTTGTACTTGTGCTTATCTGGGCACAGAATAGTGCCTGGCTTGTAAGGTGTGTACGCAAATACAGGCTTTTGAACAGGAAGATCCGCAGAAGGATATGGCAGGGTAAAAGACAGTGAGAATTTCTACTGACGGTCTGTATATTAAAAAAGTGCCTGGTTCAGAAGTGGGTGTGAACTCCACCACTTATGCTGATGGAGATTTAGTCGGTGAGAAATTGACCCTGACCGATATGATTCCACCCAGAAAGGGAGGGATATTACAAACGATTGTGTTGCATGACCTGGACGCGCAAGATGCGTCAATGGTATTAATTATTTGGGACCTAGATCCGAGTTCCACAACCTTTACCAACAACAGCGTGCTGGATATTGCAGATGCCGACCTGCCTAATGTGATTGCGAAAGTAAATATTTCTAACCTTTGTTATGATGATTTTTCAGACAACTCGATCGGTGAGGTTGACAACCTTTCAATACCCATGAGGGGCAACACGCTATTTGCGGCGCTCGTCAGTGATGGCGCAACGCCTACCTATACAGCAAATGGGTTGAGCATGTCCATTGGATTATTAGTTGATGAAGTTTAATGCCAATAACCATATTAAAGAAGGTGCCGGTATTGGCCTGGAGATACAACGTGGCTAATCTGGATGCCCGCTATCTACTAAAAGCAAGCAACCTCAGCGACCTTGCCAGTGCTGCTACTGGCAGGACTAACTTGGGTGTTGGAACGGGGGATAGCCCTACCTTTGGCGGGTTGACCATCAATGGGGCCACTGTACTCAATGAGGCAGGAGCGGATGTTGACACCCGTATTGAGGGGCTTAGTGAGGAGAACCTGATATTTGTTGATGCCAGCGAAGATATGGTGGGGATTGGTACAAACACCCCATTGACTTTGTTTCAAGTTGATGGACCAGTGGGAATGGGGGATAGTCTAAGTGCAAATCGACTTGAACTAGGTGGCGAAACATATCCAAGGGCTCTTTCCCTGATTGATACCAAAGCGACGATGAGGATATGGAGAGTTCACGATGATTTCGGGCCTGCGGTTGAACTTATTCACTCAGTAACTGGTGACCCAGATACGAAGCAGGCTTGGTGGCAGTTTGACCTGACAAGTGGTGCCTGGACGATTACAGACCGACTCACCAGTATTCAAAGGTGGGGCTATCCCCCGTTCCAACACCCAAGTTAGTCCTGCCAGTAGCAGCACTGGCAAGGTCGCTGAGGTTGCTTGCTTTTAGTAGATAGCGGGCATCCAGATTAGCCACGTTGTATC
>DRHD01000012.1 GCA_011049795.1 Porticoccus sp. | reverse complement strand
GTTTAATTTTCTCTTGATCTTTAGTCGCCTCACCATCTAGAGCCGCACTTAGCCATCGCTGACGTAATGTGTGTTTTTCTGCCCTACTGAGGGAGGCCAACCCCTTATCAAGAATATTCCGGAGGATTATGTTGTCCTTTGCCACACCCATATAGAGGTCCGCACTGAAACTCCCTTTAAATACCGCATCACCGGCCACCTTGATGTTTGGGGTAGAGTGTTTCCTCAGCGTGTATGAAACAACGCCAATACCTTCTATAAAGGCATCAGCTGCTCCTTGGGACACCGCTTTAAGGCCATCAAGCGTATTCGCGACGGGGATGACCTCTATATCAGGATAGTTATTTTGCAGAGCCTGGGTATTCGCATAACCTACAATACTTGCAACACGCTTACCGGAAAGGTCAGACAGCTCACTAATATCAGCGTTATCTGAGCGAGCCACGATCACAAAGGGTGGACTAAAGTAGCGTCGGGTAAATGATATAAATGCCTGACGCTCTTCCGTCAAATAGATGGAAGGCAAGATGTCGATTTGACCGGCTTTGAATTTTTCCATTAATTCTAACCAGTTAAACTCAGTTAGAAACTCCACCTCCAAGCCAGCCCTGCTTCCAAGCATGCGAACAAGATCAATGGCGTAACCTTGGGGCTCACCATTCTCTGAATAATCAAAAGGAGCCCAACCGGCGTAATTGGCGACAACAACTGTTGGATGTTCCGCAACCCAGGAGCGTTCGTCGTCGGTAAGCCCAATCCTATTGCCATCCAAGGCAAGTGATTCAGACGACAGTAAGAATGAAACTAACAGGGGAAAAAGTTTTATGAAGCGGCAGGAGTAGACCCTTAACATGCTGACAGTAAAATCAGGCAACATAAAATTTTCCGCTCAACTATAACTATAATTGCTTATAAACGGTCCATCGTATATCGCATATGACATCTCTTATTACACCCACACCACGACAAGGCTAACAACATCAGGTCCACACAAGGTCTTACCATAACATAGCTCGGGGATTTTTTATTCTGGCTCGATTTTTCCCTAGGACGCAGGTCAGGCAACACCATCCACCATCTTCTTTAAATGCGTCACCTCATCTCTCAAGTTTGCCGCCTCTTCAAACTCAAGGTTTTTAGCACTCTCAAACATCTTCTCTTCCAGCACAGTAATTTGTTTCCAGATGTCAGACTCAGTATGCAGCGCACTGGTATCTACGTGGTATTTACCCTTCGACTCAGCCACTTTTCGAGACCCTTTGCCGGGTATTGCCGCTGCACCTTCCATAATATCGGCAACGGATTTTTTAATACCTTTTGGCACAATGCCGTGCTCTTTATTGTAGGCAATCTGTGTTACCCGGCGACGCTCGGTTTCATCTATAGCCCTTTGCATCGAACCGGTCACTTTATCTGCATAGAGAATCGCCCTGCCCTCTATGTTTCTCGCCGCACGACCAATCGTCTGAATCAACGCTTGTTCTGACCGAAGAAAGCCCTCTTTGTCGGCATCAAACACCGCCACCAACGCCACTTCGGGCATATCCAGTCCCTCCCTGAGCAGGTTGATTCCCACCAAAACATCGAACTCACCCAAACGAAGATCACGAATAATCTCCACGCGTTCCACCGTATCGATATCCGAGTGCAGATACCTAACACGAACGCCATGCTCACCAAGATAATCGGTAAAATCTTCGGCCATTCGTTTCGTAAGAACGGTAATCAAGACCCGCTGCTGCTTGGCCACACAATCATTAATCTCAGACAACACATCATCGACTTGTGAGGATGCCGGCCTTACTTCAAGCACCGGTTCTAACAAACCTGTGGGGCGAACGACCTGCTCCACCACCTGCCCGGCTTTTTCTGGCTCATATTTTCCGGGTGTCGCAGAGACAAAGATCATCTGTGGCGCGAGGCGCTCCCACTCGTCAAACCGAAGGGGCCGATTATCCAGTGCCGACGGAAGACGGAATCCATATTCAACCAATGTTTCCTTACGGGAGCGGTCACCCTTATACATACCACCAAGCTGGGGTACCGTCACATGGGATTCATCAATAATCAGCAGAGCATCTGGTGGCAGGTAGTCAAATAAAGTGGGGGGCGGCATGCCGGGCTCACGGCCTGACAGATAACGTGAATAGTTTTCGATACCGGTGCAATACCCCAGCTCTCGCATCATTTCTAAATCATAACGAGTTCGCTCACGAAGCCGCTGCTCCTCAACCAACTTGTGAACTGAACGAAGCTGCTCCAAACGCTCGTCCAACTCATTCTTTATGTGCTCAATCGCATCTTGGATCACCTGACGCGGGGTGACATAGTGAGACTTGGGGTAAACAGTAATACGGGGGACACGCTTGATCACTTCCCCGGTGAGCGGATCAAACAAGGAAATGTTTTCTACTTCATCATCAAACAATTCTAGCCGCACGGCCTCACGATCAGAATCAGCTGGATAAATATCAATAACGTCGCCGCGCACCCGATATGTGGCACGCTGAAATACTGCATCGTTACGCGTGTATTGCAGCTCCGCCAAACGTCGCAATATGCCACGTTGATCCACTTTATCGCCGCGAACCACATGGAGTAGCATTTTAAGATAAGACTCTGGATCACCCAGACCATAAATAGATGAGACTGTCGCTACCACAATCACATCCTTGCGCTCCAGCAACGCCTTGGTCGCAGACAGCCTCATTTGTTCGATATGCTGATTAATGGAGGCATCTTTCTCTATGAAGGTGCCCGAAGATGGCACGTAGGCCTCTGGCTGATAATAATCGTAGTAGGAAACAAAATACTCTACTGCATTATCAGGGAAAAACTCACGGAGCTCGCCGTAGAGCTGAGCTGCCAGAGTTTTGTTATGGGCCATCACAATAGTAGGACGTTGCACCCGATCAATCACATTAGCAATAGTGAAGGTCTTTCCTGAGCCGGTGACACCCAGCAATGTCTGTGCCGCCAGACCCATTTCAAGTCCATCAACGAGTTGCTCAATCGCTGCGGGCTGATCACCTGCTGGCTGATAAGAACTTGTAACTCTAAAGGGTTTCGACACAGTATTTTGACCTAAGCTTAATGCGTAAATAACCACACATTATACGATAGAAACCTATCCGAAACTGTAAGCTCATCAGGGGTTGACTACCCCCATACCGATATATAAGATACGCGCCTCTTGACCGATCCGCCTTAGCTCAGCTGGTAGAGCAAATGACTGTTAATCATTGGGTCGCTGGTTCGAGCCCAGCAGGCGGAGCCAAACATGACGGGGGTTGTAGCGATACGACCCCCATTTTTTATTGCCTGAATTTCTCTTTGGGCAACGCTCTGGGCAACATTTCAACAAAAAACACTACCTACAAAAACTAGAAGCAACAAAAAAACCGATGCCTTGCAGGTCACACTATTGTCACATTACATATGGCATACTCTATTTTTATTGGTCGTGACTGTGTGCACTCTGCTCCCTTTGATACCAGACCCAAAGATCATAAGCCTAAATGTTGCTTAGCAGTCACAATCTACCTACTTAGGGAAAGGGATATACTCGAAAATAAATGAATATACTACACATCTCAGATATGCACTTTGGCCCTCGTCACTGGCTTGGAAAAAGTGAATTGTTGTTAGAGAAATTGAACAGCTATGCGGCCGATATTGTAATCAACACAGGCGACAATACGACGGATGCTCTCGAAAATGAATTTGAAGCCGCTGGGAATTTTTTGAAGTCAATTGAGTGCCAACACATCGTTTCGATTCCCGGAAATCATGACAAACGAAATATGCGTAGCGCTGACTATTTTCGTCAGTATATCGAAGACATAGAAGTCATTCGCCCATTAAATCGTGACAATTGTATAAAGAATAATATTTTTCTTGATGGAAACCCTAATGGTATAAAGGAACATTTTACTGACATCAATTTTCTTAAAAACATCACGATCAACGGCGAGACCATTCTGGCAGTATGCCTCGATACCAGCACACTCTACGCCGACAAAGGTTTTGTCGATGCTGAAATGCTGAGAACGCTCTCTTATGAAATTAGAAAAGCAAGTTACGATAGAATAATTCTTCTAAATCATCACTCAATCCTGGACACAGATTCAGACCCTCTTTTCAATTCCAGAATTGTTGTCGAATTCGTAAGAGCGCATAATATCGAACATGTTTTCTGTGGCCATACTCATCAGCTATCGATGATGAGAGCAACCGACCAGTATCACAAACACTCATTCACTCAATATAAGAATGGATCGCTATCAAGCGCCAATACTCCCAACGACACAAATATGTTTCTGTATTATAAAAACTTTGGCACCGAAGCAATGGATATCCATATAGTTAGAGCTGTTGTTGAAAATGAATGTCTGAAATTTACAGAAGAAATAATTTGCACCAACTAGGACTTAGCAAAGCCACCACTTGAACACCCTAAGCAAATAAAATTTGCGTTGGGGCGGTATTGACAAGTTAACGTATTTTTCTTGGGGAAGTGGTAGACAATCAACAGGTTTCTGGCGTTTTAGGGTTAGTTGTGCAGTCCCAGCCCAGACCTTCAAGTTAACTTGTCAGTACCTTCTGAGTGTGTATTTTCAAGCATGGCGACAGAGGCTGTTCATACAGCCCATTTGAAAATTTACAGAGCCATTCATTTCATATTTGGGCACTCATTTAGGTACCCCGAGCAACTCCACCATACAACACTAGACCACCACCTAGTCAGTGGGTAAGGTAGAATTCATTCAGCGAGTTGGAAGGTATACCACGACCCACGGATAGAGACTATTCATCATTGGGTTACTGGTTTGAGCCCAGCAGGCGGAGCCAAATAAAGACTGGGGTTACAGCAATGCAGCCCCTTTTTTATTGCCTAAATTTCTCTCTGGGTAACGCACTGGGTAACATTCTTAAAGAGTATCCACATAAAGGAAGTAACAAAGGAAAAGTAGAAGCCTTTCCAGCGTGATTCAAAAATCATCCCAAGGGCCTATGGGTTTGTCACCCTCCCGTTAATACCTCCCCTCTCAAAATTCCCGCTCGTACAAGGAAATAGACGGCGACGCTCTACAAGAAGAAAGCCATAGACTTTTGACCCACCCCTCCCCCTAGATATATCTCTGTCTAATTTTTGGGAGTCGAGCGGCTTAAGATGAATAATCTGATCCAAACAGTGGTTCAAGATCGGCCTAGCGTAAGCCAGATCCGATGCAGGAAATTGTTAGCACTTATACTTAATAAATATGGGTAACTCATCCCTCGAAAACCACACATTGCCCCTTCCCGGCTACCTTCGCACGATACATGGCGATATCTGCGTCTTTAATAGCGGAGCCCACATCAATCTCATCGTGGCCAAATACACGTACCCCTATACTGACACTAATAGGTAATTTTTTGTCGTTAAAGTAAACTGGCTGGCTTAACAAAGTGACTAATTCTTCGCCTATATGTGACACCATATTCCGGTTAATATCTCCATTAGCATCTAGGTGGTTAATTACTAATATAAATTCATCACCGCCAAGGCGACCCACCACTTCATCCACTCGAACTCTAGACCGCAAGCGATTAGCGATTTCAACAAGCACGGCATCCCCAGAATCATGCCCGTATGCATCATTTATAAATTTAAATCCGTCCAAATCTAATAAGAAAATAGCCCCACGAAATTTGTGCCTGACGGCACTAGCCATAAACGTCTCCAACTTAGTATATATGCTGCGGCGATTCGACAATTTAGTTAATGGATCTGTTATTGCCTGATAACTTAATTGATCTAGCGCGTCGTCTCGTGCCTTTACAAACGGGGTAATGACCAAGAAGAAAATTAAAGGCGTGGAAAGCGCCGCTAGCAATATAATATCGACGGTGGCTATTACAAAAGGATTTACATCATTGTCAATAACAGCGAATACCGACATAACCAAAAACTCCACCAACGAAACAATGGCTATGATCCTGATGACAACTTGCTTTGTAGTGAGAGAATTTATGATCATATTTGTATTCTGTTGCGTCCAGACACGAAGTGGTGTTGCTGGCTTGACTTGTTATGTTTAGAGGCCAATAAACCTCGACCTCACTTATTAACAAATGAATGGGGAACCAGAAATGGGGGCTCGTACATTTTGGTCATACATTCTCGTACGCTGTTTCTAACTTAACACTCCAAAAAGATCTGTATTGAATACTGTACACAATCGGCCGTAAGCACTGACACTTAAGAAAACCTTCATTAAAAAAATCGAAGAAATACCAAAAAAACGGAAAAAACGTGTTTTTACATTTCTTCGGGTATTAGGAATTGTGGTACTCACAAGTTAACTTTTTAGCTCCAAACGTTGGATGACAAATCTAACAATCAAGCTGCCACCACCTTTCCCCAAGACGAAAAGGCACATTGTCTGAAATATCGGTAGTTCTTGGCCGACACCAAATGACGACCCAGATTGAACAAATTATAGACCGATGCATGGATGGAGACGAATCGCTGTGCTTGCCCTACGGGTTTGAATCGACGCATGCCCCGCTCTCTGACTCGTGTTGGCTGATGGAACAATTCCGCTCGATTGTTCGCATATTGTGATGTGTCTAGAAATGTATCAGGGATCATTTTCAGATGCGCTACGTCATAACTTCGCAGCTTATCTGTCACAAGTCTCCTAGGTTCCCCGCGATTCCTCTACATCAACCGCTTGAAAAAGCGTTTAGCGGACTTAGCGTCCCGCCTGGACTGCAGGAAAACATCGACAATCTCTCCGTTCTGGTCCACAGCCCGCCACAGATGGGGCTGCTTTCCTTGAATCCGGACAAACACCTCATCAATAAAGAAGGTGTCACCGTAGCCTTGCCCGCATGTCCCGCCATCGATACGACACCACGATCCTTAACCGATACGCCGAATATCTTAGACTTACCCAAGGAGTGCATCGCCAACTCGTCACTAAAAGTAGACACAAATTTTACGGGGCGAGCGCCCGGAGCTTTTCGCGGTTCTCTGGGTAGGGTCAATCTCAGTTTTCTGACTGACGTCAGCATCTTTGCTTAACCGGGGATAATTGGCGTCTTCAATGTTGTAGATTGTCATCTCGATCAAGCCATGCACGGCCGGCGTTGCGCGCAAGCGCCTAACCCTAAAGATCCCTGTAAAACCTAAAAGCCCTTCCTCAGGCTATGGCCTGATATCATGAGCGACCTACAGGTTGACGCAAGCCTTCAGATAACGAAGGCATAATTGATAACAAATCTAACCTCCGCAACATCATCGTCATCGCCACCAACACAGGTCTCCTCTTCCCAGCCCCAACCAAATCGCAGTTGCAAAACAAGCCCTGCCAACTTTGAAGCAGCAGGTGCATACTTCAAATTGATGTTCGCCTCATCCCGATCGGGGCTCGCGCTCATGCCACAATCCGGGGTATCTCCAATCACATATTTAACATTGGCCGAGATCCCTGGCGCACCCATGCTTGTAAAATCAACCGTACCGCCAATTAACCAGGCAGACTCCTCCGGGCGATCGAAATCATTGATCATGATGGAGGTATAGCCAGGGCTACTTCCCCAAGGCCGACGAATACGGTCCTGTTCAGGGTAATCTGTGTAGGCCATTGAGCCGCTGTACCAATCCTTTTTCCAGGTCACTCGGGCGCCATAATGATCCACCGAAAAGTCACCATCCAGCTCATTCCCGATGGATTCCTGACGGGTATACTGCCCGGAAAATTGAATGTATTTGTCTGTATCCAGCGTAATTCGTTTACTAAGCGCGACAAACATACCGTTGTGAAAATCCGGGGCATGCAACGAATACAAACCTAACTGCGTACCCGGTTCCGGCTGATAAAGCGATCCTGCCATGTACACATTCTCATTTTTATCCAGGCCAGCTTTCGCATACATTGAATCAAAACCAGTGCTGGTGCGCGCCTTGATGTCCGTTAGCACTCCGCCGCCAACTGACCACGAAGTATTCAATGTGTAGATAGCCTGAGCCCCCTGAAAAGTCTGCGGTATCATGCGAATATCTGCTTTATTGACGTAGGGTAAATTCACGGCATAACGGCCAACCTGTATCGCAACTTTATCGAGGGTCAGGCTCCCATAGACTTCGCCCAGAGTACTGTAGCC
>DRHD01000011.1 GCA_011049795.1 Porticoccus sp. | reverse complement strand
GGCGCATAGAGGTTTCCCGATATACAGAGTGCCATCGCAGTTTTTAATGCTATTGGCAGGGCAAGCGCCATTGCTCTTTATTGCTGCTATGTATGATTCAAACACCACTGGGCAACTTGGCCTAGCGTTAATGGCATTAGGATTTCCGTTAAAATTATTTGGCAATACATTGGCAAAAGCTTTTTATGCAGAGGCCGCTAACTTAGGTAGCAAACAACCTGACAAGATAAGGGTTATGCTGATTTCCGTTGTTAAGCGATTGGCAATTTTTGCTGTACCTCCAACATTAGTGTTGCTCGTTTTTGGTCAGGAGATTTTTACACTTGCCTTTGGAGAAGAGTGGAGTTTAGCAGGAACTTTTTCAGAGATTTTAGCAATTTATTTATTTTTCCAATTTATGCAAACACCAGTTGCACATGTTTTTTATATATTTGAAGGCCAGAAGCAATTGCTTTTCCTAAATATACAGCGAATTGGGTTGGTTTTTGTCTGCTTTAGCTTTGTTTATTTGATGGATCTTAATTCCGAGATGGCCATATTAACTTATTCCATAATGCTGTCAGTGCATTATCTTTTAAGTTCTATTTATGCTTTGAAATTTATTCCTAAAAATTAAGAGAAAACTTCAAATGAATGCTTTTTGGAAAAGCAGTGTTGCTGATCTTGAGCCGATTAACCAGAAGCGAGAGTTATGGGTTGATATTGCAAAAGGGATCAGTATATCTTTAGTAGTCTTATGGCATGTTGTAGGCGAAAGATTCTTGCTTAGTGAAGCATTAATACTTGTCCGAATGCCGTTGTTTTTTTTCGTAGCGGGTTTGTTTGCTAGAAAAATATTTTCTGATAGAACAAGTAAAGCACAATTTTTTTTTAAGGTATCAAATTTTATTTATCTATACGTTTTGTGGGCTTTAATTGCTTATTTTCTCACAACGCTTCCGGTCCAGTTGAGAAATGATGGAATTGATTTTTCTAATATTACCCAAATGTTCTATAGTCCTGTAAGAACACTATGGTTTATATACGCACTATTCTTTGCTTTCTTAATTGTCTATACTTTTAGGAAGCTGCCTGTTTTCTTGGTTTTAAGTATCTTTCTTGTAGGGTATTATTTTGCTGCTATAGATGGCAATTGGAGAAATGTAGAATTTTTTAACAGAGTGCTTCGATTGATTCCTTTCTTCTTTTTGG
Organism: Porticoccus sp.; assembly: GCA_011049795.1. Next base: position 20,958 of record DRHD01000011.1, on the reverse strand, counting down.
GTGTAATATCCTTCCATCAAGTGAGAAAACTAGTTGTTGATTTAAATAAAGCCTGGTTTTTATTTTTGCCTGTTGCTCTTCTTTTAGCATATATTGTCTATGATTTAGATTTTTTAAGGTCGAACCCTTTAGTGACCTTTTCGGTAAGTTTGTTTGGTATTTTCTCAGTGCTGCTCTTTTCACATTGGTTGTCCTTCTATTCGTTTTCTAAATTTATAGCAGCAGCCGGATTAGGTTCTCTTTATATCTATGTTGTACATAGGGTTACGCAGTTCTATCTTTATGATTTACCTTATAGCTTTTTTTTAGACCCTTCTTTCAAAGATACTGGCATGGGTGTTGCACTAGGAGTAGTAGCGACATTTGCTATTATTATTATTAGTTTCGTTGTTGGAAAATATCTAAATAAAATCTCATATGGAATTCTCTTTAATATTCCGAAATTGTCAGCGGTTAAAAAACTTGCTAGGAGAAGTTGATTTATGAGTAAATTGAGCGTACATCCTGGAAAATTAAACGGTTCAGTTAAACTTTCAGGTGCAAAAAATTCAGCGTTGCGGTTGTTAGCTGCGAGCTTGTTGTCCTCTGATGAAATTACGTTAACGAATTACCCAGCACCATTGTTAGATGCGCAAGTTCATGTCGATATGCTTAATCATTTGGGTAAGCAGTGTACGTTGAACGGTGAAGAGAGTATTACTATTACAGAGGCTGCGGAAATTAAGAGTACCCTTTCCTGGGAAGGCCGCTCTATCCGCAACACGCTGCTGATTTTAGGTGCTCTCACTACACGTTTGGGTGTTGGATCAGTGCCGCTGCCTGGGGGATGTAAACTAGGCGAACGCAAGTACGACCTGCACGTTATGCTTTTAGAGCGATTAGGTGCTCGTGTATGGGAAGAGGGTGACTACCTCTGCGCTGAAGCAAAAGGTGGCCTGGTAGGTGCTGATATTTACCTTCCTATGCGCTCAACTGGCGCGACTGAAAACGCTATTTTATGTGGCACCTTAGCGCGTGGAACAACGCGAATTTGGAACCCACATATCCGGCCTGAAATCCTTGACCTTATTGCGCTACTGCAAAAAATGGGTGCCAAGATCAAGGTGTTTGGCCAAGAGCATATCGAAATCACCGGTGTGGAAGCGCTACACGGTGCTGAGCACAGCGTCATTCCGGACAATATGGAAGCGGTGACGTGGTTAGCGGGCGCGGTAATTAGCGGTGGCGATATTGAAATACACAATTTCCCGCACCAGGATTTAGAAGTTGTATTAGCTCACTTGCGGGCTGCCGGTGCACAACTTTACAAGGGTGACAACTCACTTATTGTGCGTGGTGGAAAATGTTACCCGATTGAGATTAGCACTGGCCCCCATCCCGGTATTAACTCTGATGTGCAGCCTATCCTTGCCGCTTGGGGCGCTAAAGCCCAAGGCGAGTCACGCATCGTGGATCTTCGCTTCCCTGGCCGCTATGCCTACGCAGAGCAAATGGCAAAAATGGGTGTTAAGCATGAAGTGCGTGGTGACATGCTGGTTATCCATGGTTCAGGTGGGCAGTTACATGGCGCTGAAGTAAAAGCACTCGATTTACGTGCGGGTGCAGCGCTGGCACTTTGCGGCTTGATAGCAGAAGGCGAGACGATTATCACCGATGCTTGGCAAATCGAGCGTGGTTACGTCAATTTTGCTCAGAAATTGGAATCTTTAGGTGTGAGTGCCCGATGGGTAGACTGACACAGCAATCGCTTAGGGAGCTTGAGGGCCTATGCCCTGGCGGCATAGAACACAATGTGCCGTTGGCGAGTATTAGTCAGTGGAAAATTGGTGGTACGGCGGACACAATAATACGTCCATCGACATCACAACAACTAGCGGATCTGCGCCGCTGGTTCTACCATCATGATGTCCACCACCTCACTATTGGCTCCACCAGTAATTTGCTATTTTCTGATGAAGGCCTTCGCGCTCCTTGCATTCAGTTAGGTAAGCGCCTTTCACACGTCAGTATCGATAAAAATATTGTCCATGCACAGGCTGGCGTATGGGTACCCAGCTTAGCGCGGCAGTTGATGTTATCGGGCTTGACGGGGGGAGAGCATATTTGCGGTATTCCCGGCACACTAGGCGGGCTAGTGTGTATGAACGGTGGCAGCCAGCGAAAAGGCATTGGTAGTCATGTGGAAAGCGTTGAAAGTGTCGATGTCACAGGAAACGTTGTGCACCGCACTAGAAGTGAATGTAACTTTGCTTATCGCAGCTCGGTTTATCAAACAAATAATGAAGTAATTACCTCCGTCACGCTCGCGTTTAATGACGGGCAAGCAACACAAATTCGTCAGGAAATGCTCGCTATACTGGCGGAACGTAGTAGCAAGTTTCCCCGTAAATTACCTAATTGCGGTTCGGTATTTAAAAGCAATCCAGCGATGTATTCTGAAGTGGGTGCCCCCGGAACCATTATTGAAAAGCTAGGGTTTAAAGGATATAGCATTGGTGATGTTTTTGTATCACCCATGCATGCTAATTTTATCGTTCACAATGGCCAAGGGATGGCAAAAGACGTATTGGCATTAATTGATGAAATTAGTGAAAAAGTGTTTTCAGAAACAGGTTATCGAATGGACGTAGAAGTCATTTATGTAACTCCAAATGGTGACTTCTTTCCGGCCGACCAAGTATATTAATTGTGAATATATGAAATAAGCGTATTGCGATTAGTAATATGGTGCTTTTTGTTTAGGTCAAAATTTGTTGGTGGTATTGAGCGGGAAAATTGATTTTGCATTATTAATGCGCTCTGTTCTTGAGCGATATTTTTAAAATTTTTGCTAATAAGGTAGAGGGTCTATGTCTCTGAAAGTAGAAAAAACAAAAGTATTGATTGTTTGTGCATGGTACAACCGTGCAGACTACATTAGAGATACCTTAGATTCTCTTTTGAATCAAACATTTAATGATTATAAAGTTACGATTGTCAATGATGGGAGCAAAGATCCTCGAGTAAAAGAAATATTAGATAGTTATAATGACCCTAAGTTGACGGTTATTCATCAAGAAAACACTGGCTTCGTTGGCGCCATCAGGCGTGCTATTGACAGCGCGGATTCCGAATATATCGCAATTCAAGGTGCGGGTGACGTTTCGTTCCCTGAGCGAATAAGTGCGCAGGTTAAGCTGTTAGACGCTGATTCCTCCCTAGGTGTAGTGGGTTGTAAACATAAAAATATTGTATTTGGTGGTCCCAATGATGGCTACGAATCAACATCTAAAATGCCTAAAGAAAGAGCAACATTAGAAAGTTTGTTAAAAATAGGCAACCCCTTTAGTCATGGCGATGTCATGTACCGCCGTGAGCTATATCAAAAAGTCGGGGGCTATCGCGACTTTTTCAAATTTGCGCAAGACCGCGATTTGTGGATAAGAATGGCAGCATACTGCGATATGGCCGTTGTCGATGAGCTTCTATATGAGCGCCGAGCTTTCTATAGTGATGGCGTTTCCACCGATATCGATAAGTTAATACTGCAAAAAGCATTTTCAAATTTCGCCATCCAATGCCACTACAATAGAGAAACGATGGGTAGTGATTTTGTGGAGAAATATGGTCGATATGGGGGTATGTTTAGGGATAAAAGTAAGCCAACATCCGTTTTCATTGCAAAAAAATCGCTAGAGTGCCTTTTTAATCAAGATATCGATCGTGCCTTATACTTATCAAACTTAGCAATCCAAGAATCTGTGAATGTTACTAGTGTTATTGCTCGAACGATGGCAAAGCTGAGTAATATGAACTCCATCTTTAAGCAGTTAAATAAGTTTCTATTAGGCCTTCATGGCTCATCAAGTAAGTGGTCTGTTAGGAAGTGAGCTGAAAGCCATTAATATAAAATATTAGCAATCGGTTTTTGTATTTTAAACCATAAGAATGTTTGGGTTAATGTTCTGCTCATGGTATGGCTAGTTGCTTCCACTCTTTGTAATTATGAGTAAACTGTTTATGACAGAAAATAAAGGTTTAATGATTATTACGCCTAAAACATACAGTGGTGGGGCCGAGAACGTAGCCGCTCGCTTGTCATGTTTTTTTGCGGACTTCATGAATGTGCATGTAGTCACTTTTGATGCGTCAAAAATAGATTATAATTACGCTGGGAAGTTGGTAGATTTAGAGCTGGGAGATAATAAAGGCGCTTTTGGAAAAGTGAGTAGCATTATAAAAGCAGCTTTTAGCATAAAGAAAATTAAAAAAGAAACTAACCCAATGGCCTGTATTAGTTTGATAGGTCATCCGAATATTTCCAATATTTTATCTAAAAATGGCGAGTTGTGTGTGGTTTCGGTAAGAACATATTTACGCAAGTCACCATTTTTATTAAAAAGAATATTCCAAAAGCTGTATATAAAGTTTTTATATAATAGAGCAGATAAGGTCGTGGCGATTTGTGAAGGTGTTAAACACGACTTGATCAATTATTATGGCGTTGAAGAGGCAAAGATAGATGTTATTTACCCTTATTTTGATACGCAGGAAATTCAAACGTTATCGTGTGATGAACTAGAAGACGACGTGTCGGAAATTTTTAATTATCCCGTCGTTATCACCGTTGGCCGCATGACATACGATAAAGGGCATTGGCATCTCATAAAAGCATTCAAGGAAATAAAAGAGAGCCAGCCTGATGCGCGCCTGGTTATTTTAGGTAGAGGCGAGTTGGAAAATGACCTTAAAGCGCTTGCTAAGTCAATGGGGCTAGAAGCGCATATCCACTTTCTGGGATATCGTTCAAACCCTTATAAATATATACGAGCAGCTTCAGTATTTGCTTTTCCATCGCTTATTGAAGGGTTTGGAAATGCATTGGGTGAGGCAATTGCCTGCGGTACACCCGTGGTTGCCGCAGATTGTGACGTAGGACCCAGAGAAATTATTGCTCCTACGAGTGATTTTACACAAAAAGCGTCTAAAAATGAGATTCACGCCTGCGGGATATTGGTACCCCCTTTTGATGAGAAGCTAAATTTTGATGGTAATGATATCAATGAGAATGAAGGGCGTTTGGCGGCCGCAATTATTGAAGTGTTAACGAATAAAGAATTGCGTGAAAAGATGTCTGAAAGCGCGAAAATTCGTGCCGAAAGTTTCGATATAAAGAGCGTTACTAAGCAGTGGCAGCACCTCCTAGGTATGCATTAAGAAAATAATAGTAAAACGTCTATCTGAATACAGTAATAGTTAAGAAATCCATTAAATCAAGCCGCTTAATAAATTGATGATCAAGGCAGATGTATGAGAATTTTACATATTATATCTTCAGCTGCTGCTGGAGGGGCTGAAGTATATGCCAGGGATCTCTCAATCGAGATGGCAAAACGTGGGCATCAGGTATTTATTGTCTTTCTAGATCGTGCATCCGAGGCAGGTAGAGACTTATCTTTTGAAACCTCTTTTTTGAACCAGCTTCAACAACATAATATTGAATTCGATTTTATTGGTCAGAAAGCAAGAAAAAATCCATTAAAAGGAGCTCTTGCACTACGTAAATTTGTTAAGAACTTTAAACCAGATGTTGTTCATTCGCACTTATACTATGGTGCCGTTTTTGCCTTGTTTTTGACTGGTGTTAAAAGGGTTTATACGCATCACAATATTCGGTTAAGAGCAAATAAACATATTTATAAACTGCTTGATCTTAGAACAGATGCATACATCGGTATATGCGATGCCTGTAAGCGATTGCTGGAGAGTGTGACAAAGGGCACTGTTCACCATATTGATAACGGCGTAGATGAGTCCCGAATCATTAAAAAAGAGCACTACCTGGAAACTGATCCGGTAAAGCTAGTGTTTGTTGGACGTCTTTCTGAGCAGAAAAACATACGCTTATTGCTTGAGGCGGCGGCTCGCGTAAAAGGGCACGATTTTATAGTCATGATTGCCGGGGAGGGTGCCTTTTTATCAGAGCTTAAAGCGTTAGCAGAAAGCCTTGGTATTTCGTCGAAGGTTCGCTTTCTGGGCAATGTTATTGATGTTAAATCGCTGTTAAATGAGAGTGATGTTTTCGTCATGTCGTCTGCATGGGAGGGGCTGCCCATTGCGCAAATTGAAGCTACGCTTGCAGGACTGCCCGTCTTAGTGACGAATGTTGGAGGTTGCTCTGAAATAGTCACCAGCGTTGGCAATGGCATCGTGGTTGAGGTAGACCTGGAGGAGTATTCATCTGCGTTGGAAAAGCTGGTCAATGACTACGCTTTGCGTTTGCAATTTCATGAAAATGCTATGAAAAACTCATGGGTTTATTCAATTACAACTTCCGTCGACAAACATTTAGATGTTTATCGTAGCCTCTAATTATGGTTGGTAAAAATGGCAGCTGATTTTTATGTTTTCATCATTTTTGTGCTGGCTGCGGTTTACTGCATTGGCGTTTCTGTTCTACACCGTTGGCTATTGTGGCCATTAATCGCCGCTTATATTATTAGAAGCTTCCTTTTCGCACTCGATTATTTAAATATATTCAGTCCTCCTGGCGCCGATACAGATGCTTTACGTTTTACGCGCATGGCATTTGAGTGGTCACAGTTGAGTTGGCCTGATTTGTTGTCGCTCAATGTGATGTTCAACTCGCTATTCTATTCATGGCTAGGGGCCATGATAATGAAGCTTGTGGGTACCTCTCATCATATCCTGCCTGTCATGAGTTTTTTGTTTGGCTTTGTTGTCGTTGCCACTACGGCGTTAATAGCGAAAGATTTATGGGGCAAACGTACGGCTACGATTGTCGCTTTTATTATCGCTCTTTATCCCTTTGCAGCTTTTAACTCGATTTTGGCAATGCGAGAAGAAGTTGCCATTATGTTTTTCATTCTTGGACTGTATTTTTTCCTCAAGTGGGTTGGTGGGCAAAGTATTTTGGGGCTGCTGTGGGGGTGCTTGTTTTTTGGTACAGCAGTGCTTTTCCATCCAGGCTGGATTGGCGCTTTCATCGGCGTGGCCGGTTACCTTGCGTTCTTTTTGTATAAGGTAGTGTTCAAAACAGATACTACGAAGGTTTCTTTTCACTCTACGGTTAAGATTTTACTATCGTCGGCGATGCTGGTTTTTTCCTTAGGAATGATTGGCTTTGGTGGTGGGGTTTCCCTAGGCAAAGGGATTGAAGTAGGGGGTGATGAAGAGAGCGGTATAGGCAGTGCGATTGAATCTCGATTCGTCAGGCCTGCAACAGGTGGTTCTGCTTATCCAGCTTTTATTGCTCAAGGCAACCCTTACACACAGCCGTGGCTGATTCCTGCTCGTATCGTGTATTTTCATTTTTCTCCTTTCCCTTGGGATATTAGAAGTCCACGCCATCTTTTAGGTGTGGTTTCATCCGTGCTTTATATGTTCTTGGCATGGCGCGTCTATAAAGGGTGGGGGACGATAAAGCGTCGTGAAGAGTGTTTGGCGATGCTGTTCATATTCGGGGCATTGACGTTTATTTTTGCTATTGGTGTTACTAATATTGGTACCGCGACACGCCATAAAACGAAACTTTTAGGCATTTTCCTTCTTCTCGCAGCTTCTTCTTTCCACACTCTTTCCATTAAATTAAGGAGAACCTGATTGTTGGATATTCTCATTATTGCGGGTAACGCTCGCTCGCTTATCGCCAATCGTGGTGACCTTATTCAGGATCTTAAGTCGCGAGGGTTGTCTGTTGCGGCAGCAGTGCCCAGCGCCGATTATCTTTCTGAAGTCGAGTCGCTAGGTATTCCCATTTATCAGTTTGATATGGGCCGTACGGGGATGAATCCGGTACACGATTTCAAAACCATATTGTCGTTACGAAAATTGATTAAGTCCTGTAAGCCAAAGGCTGTTTTTGGCTACAATATTAAACCCGTTATTTATGGCAGCTTCGCTGCTAAGTCGGCGGGAGTGCCGCGTATCTACTCGATGATTACCGGGCTTGGGCATGTATTTTCCGGCGAGGGAGGCACCAAGAAACATGTTCGTTTTATCGCCTCTCTTTTATACCGCAGTGCACTGTTTTTTAATAGGAAAGTTTTTTTTCAGAATCCTGATGATATCCAGGAATTTAAGCAGCGCAATATTCTGACAGATCCTAAAAAAGTGGTACGTGTATATGGGTCTGGAGTGAATATGGAGCAGTACCCTCCCAGTAAGCTACCTGAAGGCAATGTGACATTTTTGTATATAGGTCGGCTTCTTTACGAAAAAGGTATTAATGAGTTCTGCGAAGCAGCCGCGCTGGTTAAAGCTGCTAATCCCCACGCTCGGTTTGTGGCCGTCGGTCCCCATGATCCCACGCTTCCTCACTCTTGTAGTAATAGTGATTTGGAGCGCTGGAAGTCTGTTGGCGCCGTTGAATTTATTGGCGGTGTTTCAGATGTTCGCCCTTGGTTAGAGCAAGGTACGGTCTTTGTCTTCCCTTCCTACTACCGTGAGGGGACCCCCCGCTGTGTGCTGGAAGCGATGAGCATGGGCCGACCTATTATCACCACTGATTCACCCGGGTGCAGAGAGACGGTTATCAGGGGGGAGAATGGCATATTAGTGCCGCCAAGGGATTCCAAAGCAGTCGCTGCCGCAATGCAGCGCTTTGTTGATGAACCTTTGCTAGCTGAGCAGATGGGCAAGGCCAGTATACGGTTCGTCGAAGAGTATTATGACGTTCGCAAGGTAAATCGAGTGATCATGGATGCTATGGAGTTGGTATGAATTTAATCGTCAAACGTTGTTTCGACTTCGCTGCTAGTCTTGTTGCTCTCGTCATCTTCTCACCACTGCTTTTAATCGTTGCGCTGTGGATTAAGTTAGATAGCAAAGGCCCCGTGTTTTTCATGCAGCAGCGCGCCGGGCGGGGCGAGCAACCCTTCAAGATATTCAAGTTTCGCACCATGCTGCATCGCGCGCCTAATGAAATTGACCAACATCAAGAGCAAGTGGTTAGCGCGGGTCATGACCCGCGCATTACCCGGGCAGGGCGCTTTATTCGTGCCACCAGCCTCGATGAATTACCCCAACTGATCAATATATTAATAGGTGATATGAGCGTAGTTGGGCCGCGTCCGGTGCTTATGGAGCAAACGGAAGTGGTGCCGCCTAGCTATAAAAAACGCTTTAGTGTTCGACCAGGCTTAACTGGGCTTTCTCAAGTGAGAGGGCGACGTAGCCTGGGTTGGCTACAGCAGCTGGCTTTTGATGCTGAATATGTTGATAAGCAAACGTTGGTGTTTGATCTCAAAATTTTGCTGCTGACCGTTAAAGTGGTACTGACGGGTAGCGGTATTTACGGTGAAGCAGGGTTGAACTGGCGCACATACCGTGACCGCCTGAATGGGCAACCTCCGCAGGACAGTGACGTTGAGGAGGCGATGCGATGAGCCAGCTTAACTTTATGATGATTACCGCGAGCCCTGATGTTGCTTCGTTTATTGAGCAGCATGGTGTAGCCCGGATCTTCATGGATCAAGAGGTGCTGGGCAAGGCGGAACGCCAAGGGCACTTGGATACGCATAAGGCGGCACACACTCTGCAGCAGATCGCTGACGTTGCCAGCGTGCTCAAGCATGCTGAGTTAATGGTGCGATTAAATCCTCTGCATGCCTCAACGCTTCAAGAAGTGGATGCAGCCATTGAGCATGGTGCCCAGCGACTTATGCTGCCGATGTTCTCCTCGCGTGACCAGGTGGGGCTGTTTTTGGAATTGGTCAATGGCCGTGTGCCGGTTACCTTTCTTGCTGAAACGGCTGCTTCCTTGGTTCGGTTATCCGATTGGCTTGGTTTGCTGACGCCAGGTTATGACGAAGTGCATATTGGCCTCAACGATCTCTCCTTAAGTATGGGGCTTAGCTTTCTATTTGAACCCATGGCCGCACGCTTATTAGACCCTGCTGCTGCGGTGCTTAATCAGGCGGGCGTGACCTGGGGGGTGGGTGGCGTTGCACGGATCGGCCAGGGCGAGCTGCCTGCTGAAACGGTGTTGGGCGAGCACGTTCGGCTGGGATCAGAGTGGATTATTCTTTCCCGCGCTTTTCACTCGGGGGCTGCAACATCAGCTGCTTTACTTGAAACGCTCGATTTTCCCGCCGAGATCGAAAAATTACGTCAGGCTGAAACGCATTGGCGTAGCACTGACGAGAACTCGCTACTCGACAACCAACGTCAACTTGCCGAGTGTGCTTTTCGGCTGGGTAACCGAGGAGCCGCGTGATGTCGCCTCAACCCATCCAGCGAGTGCTCTATCTTCAGAAAGCCGAAGTGCTTGAACAGCAGCAGGCGCTGGTGACTGGTACCTTGCAGGCCGCACTGCCGGAGGCGGAGATCGTTTTTGCTGGTAGCGTAGAGGCTGTGCCTAGTCGCGCTGAATTCGACGTGGTGATTACCCCGACGTTACCGTGGTTGCCAGCTGCGTTGGAAAAACTTGACGGCTACCGCTGGCTACATTTCCTCTCCGCTGGCGTAGAGAAAATTTGGGAAATGGACTTCGATAAAACGCGACCGCTGATGACCAAGAGCAGCGGCGTGCACGGTGCGCCGATGAGCGAATACGCCATTGGCGCGATGCTTTACTTCACTAAGCAGTTTGGTCGCTTTCATGATCAGGCGAAGCAGGCGTTATGGCAGCGCAGCTGGCTGGGAGAGTTGTCCGGCTGTCAGTTGACCGTGCTAGGACTTGGGCATATTGGCCAGAGCCTTGCCCGGCGTGCCAAGGCGTTTGATATGCAGGTGGTAGGTACTCAGCGTACGCCGCGTGCTATTGAGGGCGTTGATCGCGTGGTGGCGCTTGAAGAGATCGGGGCTGAACTCGCACAAACGGATTTTCTGGTGGTGTGTTTGCCGCTGACCGATGCCACTCGTGGGGTAGTGAATGATCACTTGTTAGCCCAGCTTAAGCCAGGCGCCGTGCTGGTGGATATTTCACGCGGTGGCGTGGTGAATGGCGAGGCATTGCTGCGCGCATTGGACAACGGCACGCTGAAGGGCGCCGCCCTGGATGTATTTGAGCAGCAACCCCTACCGGCGGAGTCTCCGCTATGGAAGCGCAGTGATGTGTTGATCACGCCGCATGTCTCCGGTACAACGCCCTTCTATTTAGAGCGGGCACTGGACGTGTTTGTTGATAACCTGCGCGCTTATCAGCAGGGCCAACCCTTTACCACGGCGGTGAGCATTGATGCAGGATACTAATATGCAGCAGCGCAACATTCTGGTGACCGGTGGGGCCGGATATATCGGCTCGCACACAGCGTTAGCGTTACTTGAGGCGGGCTATGAGGTCGTGGTGTTAGATAACCTGATCAATGCCTCAAAGGAGTCCCTGGTTCGTGTGGAGCAAATTACCGGGCGCTCCTTAACCTTTATTGAAGGCGATGTACGCGATCGTGCTTGCCTAGACCAGTTGTTTAACGACCACGCGATTCATGCCGTGATCCATTTCGCCGGGTTGAAGGCGGTCGGCGAGAGTGTTGAGCAACCACTGGCTTATTACGACGCTAACGTCAACGGTTCCGTGACGCTGTGCCAAGCCATGCAGCAGGCTGGCGTTTTCCGCCTGGTGTTCAGTTCATCGGCCACCGTTTATGGGCCCGATGCGCCAGTGCCTTATCAGGAAACTATGCCGCGTGGCCGAACGTCTAATCCTTATGGCGCCTCCAAGTCGATAGTCGAGCAAGTCTTGGAGGACGTGGTGAAGAGTGATGAGCGTTGGTCGGTGGCGCTGCTGCGTTATTTCAACCCTATCGGCGCGCATCCATCGGGTCAATTGGGAGAGGATCCCCTGGGCATACCCAATAATTTGATGCCCTACATTGCCCAAGTGGCGGTAGGTCGACGCGACGCATTGACAGTCTTCGGCAACGACTATGCTACAGCGGATGGAACCTGTGTCAGGGATTACCTGCATGTCATGGATCTGGCAGAAGGGCATGTCAGCGCGGTAGGCCACTTGAATCAGCCAGGAGCGCATATCTATAACCTGGGCACTGGCCAGGGGCTTTCAGTGCTTGAGATGGTGGAGGCGTTTGAACGGGTCAGTAAGCGACCCATTCCTTACCAGTTTGCGCCGCGGCGCGAGGGTGATTTGACAGCGTTCTGGGCGGATCCTCACAAGGCTCAGCAGGAGTTGGGGTGGCAGGCCCGTCGCAACTTGGATGACATGATGATTGACACTTGGCGTTGGCAACGCCAAAACCCTCACGGTTATCGAACTGATACAAGTGATACGTTACTAGAAGCGTCGCAATACTGAATATGAGTAACCTTTGCGTTGGGGTTATCGGCCTGGGGTACGTTGGGCTGCCGCTTGCAGTCGAGTTTGGTAAGCTCTTGCCTACTATTGGCTTCGATATCAATGCAAAGCGTATTGCGGAGCTCTGCGATGGTATCGACCATACTTTGGAAGTTGAGCCGTCACTATTAGCAGCCTCTACACAGCTTCGTTTTGTCAGTAGAAAAGATGACTTGCACGCGTGTAATGTGTATATCGTTACGGTACCCACGCCGATAGATAAAAGCCGCTGCCCTGATTTAACGCTGTTGATCCAGGCCAGCGAAATGCTAGGAGGGGTCATCTCCAAAGGCGATGTGGTGATCTACGAGTCAACGGTTTACCCAGGCGCTACCGAGGAAGAGTGTATTCCTGTTATCGAGCGGATGTCAGGCTTGGTTTACAACCAGGATTTTTTCGCAGGTTACAGCCCTGAGCGTATCAATCCAGGCGATAAAGAGCATCGAATCACCACAATTATCAAAATAACTTCGGGTTCAACCCCAGAAGTGGCTGAGTTTGTCGACGCCCTCTACCGACGCATTATTACAGCAGGAACACACTTGGTTAGCAGTATTCGCGTCGCTGAAGCCGCTAAGGTTATTGAGAACACCCAGCGTGATGTAAATATTGCATTGATCAATGAGTTAGCCGTTATCTTTAACCGGTTAAATATTGATACCGAAGAAGTGTTGGCAGCGGCAGGAACAAAGTGGAACTTTCTGCCTTTTCGTCCTGGACTCGTCGGTGGCCATTGTATTGGCGTTGACCCTTACTACCTGACTTACAAAGCTCAGCAGGTTGGCTATCATCCGGAAGTGATTTTGTCTGGTCGGCGTATTAACGACGGCATGGGTGCTTATGTTGCCAGTCAGCTTATTAAGCAAATGATTAAAAGGCGTATTCAAGTAGAGAACGCGCGTGTATTAGTTATGGGACTTACGTTTAAAGAAAATTGTCCTGATCTGCGCAATACACGAGTTATTGATATTCTTACCGAATTGGCCGAGTACGATGTTAACTCAGATGTTTACGACCCCCATGTCAATCAGCAAGAGGCTAAGCAGGCTTATGGTGTCTCAGTCACCGATTCACCAGAAGAATGTGCTTATGACGCCATTGTATTAGCGGTCGGACACGATGAATTTAAAGCGCTATCTATCGCGACTATACGAAGCTGGGGAAAGCCAGTTCATGTGCTTTACGATTTAAAATACCTGCTGCCTAAGAGTCAGACCGATCTGCGGCTTTAGATACTCCTATAAATTCGCTACCACTGTGCCCACCATCGTTGAAACGAAGTAGTTAAATAAGTTTTTCCTGATTAGTGAAAGCTGCAAAGGTGGAGTATTGTTAAGTAACCAAGTGTAAAATTTGGTGTGCTGGCTGGCGCGACTCTGCGCATTAGCTCCAAGCTTGGTTTTCAGCGCCTTTAGTAGGTGTGATGAAGGGACCAGGCACTAATAAGTAATGGGGAGAAAAGACATGACAATAAATAAAATGCGTAAAGCATATGAGCGCCCTGCTTTAGTAGAGATTGGCTCATTAGTAGATATCACCAAAAACGGCACCCCGATCTTTAATGGTCCACCTGGATCACGGAGTGGTGGCAGAGCCAATGCCAACGCTAATATCAATGCCAATCCCGGTGGGTTCTCGCAAAATCCTGATTCTTAATGGTTTCATGGGTTAAGTGCTGCTGTTTAGGTTAGTTATTATGCTGGGAAAAAGTCATCACCATTAAGCTTGATATGGGTCTGCAGTGTCTTTGGCACTGCGGACCTTTTTATATTTTCGTGTTACGTAGTCATTTCTCTTAGAGAAAGCCAAGTGTCTGCTTGGCTACTCTGTTTTTCGATTCTGCTTAACGAACAAGGTAATTGCTGCAATGAGTGACAGCCGCAGTTCTTCAACCAGTGACGTATCCTTGAGTAGCGGTGATTTCCGTCAGGATGAGCTGCGCCTTGATTCGCAGTGTCATCCCAAGGAGCGGTATTACTACAGTTCCTACGGCTTCACGATTGTTTCACAAATCCCCTTACCTGAACTCACCCCGATTGACCCCTGTGATCAGCCTGATATTGAAATTGTCGCCGGGAATGTCGACCAGACGCTGCTGAAAGGCCGTCAGGTAAATCGCTGGTTACAAATGGGGGAGGATCAGTGCCAGATGTGGATTGAGGGCATTGCAAATTATCGCGTCGAGAGTGGCAAGCGCATCGTTGTTGATCGGCGCGTTAAAGAACCGATGACTGAGGCGGCTTCGCCGGCAGATGTACGTGTTTATCTTTTGGGAAGTGCGTTAGGCGTGTTGGCCTATCAGCGAGGGTGGCTGCCATTACACATCAATGCTGTACAGGCCCCTTCGGGTGCTGTGTGGGCATTTACAGGGCCGTCTGGCGCGGGTAAATCGACAATGGGAGCATGGCTAAATACACGTCTTGGCTGGCCGCAAATCACCGACGATGTGGCCGTGGTAAAACCTGAGGATCCAGAGCCACTACTATATGCAGGTCCTCGAAAAATAAAGCTTTGGAAAGAAACGATGGAAGCGCTCCAAATAGGTATGCAGGGAGCGCAACGTGATTTAAGCCGTGCTGATAAATTTCATATCCCTGTGCCTAATACAAGTGAAGCACCGCCTTTAGCCCCCCTTCAGCACCTTGTCATTTTAGAGCGCGGTGCCGACGGTAGTCAGCCAAGCCTAACGGAAGTGTTTGGTGATGAAGCCGTTGTCATGCTGCTTGATACGTTGTATCGAGCAGAGTTTGGCCGTGAATTCATGTCACCCGACAAAATAGTCCAAACGTGCGAAAAGCTAGCAATGAAATTACATATCTATCGTTTCGCACGTCCCTGGGGGTTCGATGATATGGCCGAAAATTTAGCGCCAATTCTGAAAAAAGCAAAATTAGACTAGTGACTTTTGTTGTCTTTATAGTAATATTAGGTATCTGAATGTAACTTTTGTTTTTTGCATGGTGGTGCTGAAATATTAGCAGGAAGGCAGCTAACGAAAGCGCATACAGAGAACGTTGTGACGAGCATGGTTTTCTCAGCGCCTTCCCTAGGCACCATGAGCAGGCCAAGTAATAAAAAAGCAAAAGGAACGTAGACATGGGAACGACTAAAGTACGTAAAGTATATGAGCGTCCGGCGTTAGTGGAAATCGGATCAATGGCTGAAAAAACGGAGTTTTTCTTCTCTCCTGGTTTTTTCGAAAAGCTGTTCGCAGTTAAGCAGCATTACTTCCAGAAAAAATTTGGTCATCATCATCCGCCAAGCTTTCCGGACGTGCCTGATTTCTCCTAAGCGGTTCGCTGTTTGACATGCTCGGGAGATTTATTGTGCCTGAGTAGTGCTAAGTGAAGCTTCTTATGGCCTGCAGCATGCATGAAGCTGCAGGCTTTTTGTTGTTTTTTTATAAGCTAAAGATAGTGATGACGAGCACTATTTAAAGACTCGTATATCGTTGAACATACTTTTTTTTAAAATGCTGATGAACGTTCAGTTGGTGTATTGTTACCAACAACAGAGTGCTTGTCAGAATTTATCAAGGGAATAATGATGGCTGAGAGACGTGCTACCAGTTCAGCGGACGATAGTCTGTCAGAGCAAATGGAAAGGCGTGGCAATTTACCTGCCATTAATCAGCGTTACTACTACCTTACCTATGGGCTCAAAATATGCTCCACGCTTGAGCTGCCGGAGCTTCCTGAAATTGCCCCTTGTGAACACCCTGATGTGTTGGTAACAACGCCTGGTGTGGCTGAACGGCTTGAAGAGGGTACCTATCTCACTAACTGGTTAGAAGTGGGAGATGACCGTTGTCAGATTACCGTGGAAGGTATTGCCCGCTACCGTGTTGAGGAGGGGCAGCGTATTTTGCTTGATCGTCGCATGCCCCGCGGTGTAAATCCTGTAGCCGACCCAGGTGACGTGCGCCTTTTTTTGCTGGGTAGTGCGTTAGGTGCTTTATTACATCAGCGTCATTGGTTACCGCTTCACGTTAGTGCGCTTAACACTCCTGCTGGGGCATGGGCATTTACCGGCCACTCTGGTGCTGGTAAGTCCACCATGAGCGCATGGTTACACTTTTCTCAGCAGTGGCCGTTAATTACCGATGATGTTGCAGTTATTAAGCCTGATGACGCTGAGCCATTGCTTCACCCAGGGCCTGCGCGTGTAAAGCTTTGGCGTGATGCTCTGACGGCGTTGGGAATTGAAACAGAAGGACTGGTAAGAGATTTGATGCGTGCCGAGAAGTTTCATCTCATGATGAACAAAGGCGTACGTTATGATGCCCATCGCTTAAACGCCTTAGTTCAATTAGAACGTGCCGATGAGGGTGAGGAAGCAAGCCTTCAGAAGTTATCGGGAATAGAGGCTTTTAAAACCGTGATGGGGTCGATTTATCGCCCTGAATTAGGCGGTGAGTTTAATACCGACGAACAACTTATGCGCGAAAGTATACGTTTGGCGCAGCAAATTAATGTTTATCGCTTTCGCCGCCCTTGGTCCTTAGACGATATGGATAAAAGCTTAAAGCCACTGCTTGATGAGATTAACGCTCAGGCAAGCGAGTTGCCAAGTAAGTAGCAGTCACCCCATAACTTTACCTAGGCATTCATTTTTTAGGCCAGTAAGATTTTCCACTGGCAGGACGACAGCGTGCAGCGTTCATCAGCACGGTTCTGCTGGGTTATTCTCCGATGGTATCCGGCTATCATCAGGAACGCAGGTTAGGAGAGGGCACTGAATTTCCACTTATTGTAAGCTATCTAGGTAATGCAAGGCTTTCCCAGAGGACTTGCAGCTACCATCAAACGGAGCCTTTTCACAATGCAAAGGATTTTTCTAGTATCGATATAAATGCCTTCTCATTCTATCTTTAATAAAATTCGTTTCTTTGGCAAATGCCTCACTCTCATGCATCTTAACTTTCAAAAATGCATCAGAAAAATCAAAACAATTAAAAGCAGTAGGTCTTTTTCTCAATCCAGTAAAGCTTTCTAGCTTACTTAGAGCAGCTTCAAAATCAAAAAAAATATCTTCGAACCACACATCTGCAATTTTGTTCGGGTCACAATTCTCCAACATAGCTGACATCCGTTCATATCTAGGTAAATATTCATTTACGAAACAAGAAGCAGCTTCACTTGGTTGCATAGTGTGATATCGCTTTTTTTTCTTTAATAATAAATCAATAAACTGGTCTCTCGGATCCCGCCTAACCACGATGATTTTCACATCGCTTAAAATATCAGATATTACACAGCCGTAGCGTTCATCAAATAAAAGTCTTGGAGTGATTAGTTGATCAATAACAACTTTTTTATCATTGCTGACACATTTTTCCAATGAAGAAAAATACGTATCCATCAATTTTTGAATTTTTAAATTTCTAGTAGCAGTTTCAAGGCTGTCGGCTTCATTAAGAAAGAGCTCCAGCTCTTTCAGCATGTTTTTTGAATATAAAGAAAATCCTGGTAATCGCTTATCATATGAGCGTTTACCACTCCGGTATTGATTAACTTTATGGATGATACTAGGCGGCGCACCAGGCAACCTTAGTAATAAAGAAAAAGCTAATCGACTGGCAGTAGGGATTTTTTGTCCAAATCCTATAAGAGACTTTTTGACTTCCAAGAACTCATCTTTTGTTGGAGTCTCCTGCGCATATATTTGAGATGCAATGTTATATAGGCCAGATTCACCTATACGTAACTCTCCTTCCAATACCCTTACATCCTCATAAGCGGAGACAATGTTGATCCACGGTGTAGACCCCGTCGATACGGATCCTCCTATTGAAATTATCATGATGAATACCTAAAGTTCGCAAATGCAATTAATAATAAATCAGCAGAATTGTTTTATATTTAAAAATTGCCTTATGTTACATAACGGTTACCTTATCATTACAATTTTAAAACAACAATATTGAAATCGAATTAAGTCGATCTTGATCTGTATTGATTCTAAGCATTAATATTTAAAGTTCTTATTTTACAGCAGGTTACTTCTCGTTCGGTCGATTGGCATAAGTTTTATGATGAATAAAATCATACGCTTTTCTCATCTATTACTATTAGTTGTGAACCTATAATAAGGAGTTTTTTGATTAGTGTGTTGCAGGTTTTAAATGCCATGCCTAACACAGCCATCCAAGACAAGATTAGGCATTAGCATTGTTGTTTAGTAATCAATCGATCCACCAATACATCTGAGCAGTCATCTTTCACTGTGTGTTGCGCACTGAGGCATCGTGAAGATGGCCACGCCAAAAAGGCGCAAGTGGGGCATAACTCACAGCTGGCCATGACCTCCAAGGCTTACGAGAGATTACTATTGTGAATAGGCATGATGAGCCTGGGTAGATAGATGGAGCGGATAGTTGTTTACTATAGAATGTTTTTATATCAAGGCTTTATATAGCAACCAACAATAGTGTAATGCTGGAAGCTTTGTCCACCTGAAACGGGTATACGGCCAGCTGTCACCCACGCGTGGGCTTTAAATTGATTCGTCTCAGGGTCTCGGCAAAGGCCAAAGTAAAGCGCGTAGGGGATACGATAAATGCCTAATAGCAGTCGAGCAGTAATGGCTTGAGGAAAACAGTTGGACACCCAGGGGCAGTAGCGTGCAGTTAAACGTATAACCCTAGCAATACGTAATGCCTGAGCCTCTTGTTTACTTGTTAAAAGATGTGAGTAAGCGCTTACACCCACCGAATTGCCTAGATAGGGAGCAATGCGGCGGAAAGTGAGGGTGACAATCATTAGTCTGCTAATGCCAAGCATCAGCCAGACGGGGATGAACCAGCGTTTGGTAAAAGCGGGCTTTAGAAAAAAACTGCCCACTTTATGGCTAGGCGATGTTAAGTTGCGGCGCAATTTTTTAGCCTTACTGATTAACAGGCTCGATTAGATTAACCTTCATCAGGTCTTGAGCAAAACGCGTAATATCTTGCTGACAGGTGTCGGTATCAATGTCGTACTCCTGACAAATTGCATCTACCAGGTCATCAATACTGGCGGGTGTTTCAAGGAGTTCCCAGGCGCGAGCACCGACACCTGAAATACCGTAATAGCGGCCCAGCTTTTCATTCATCATAACAAGGTCGCCGTCCAAATTAGCGGCAATCATGTCAGGGTTGCGCTGCAAAAGAGCCGTTGTAGAGATATCTGTATTGGAAATCATAGCATTAGTGGTCTCAGTAGAGATCATTTTAAAGGGCGTCATTGTTAACACGGGATTTGATGGGGTAATTCTATAACTTAACTATAAATAAAGCATTTGAATAAATTAACAAAATATTTTTTTACACACAATAAAGCGCATGCCACATAGAGTGGCATGCGTCGCACTTACAAACGTAGTGCTTTAAATCAAGAATCTGGACCTGGAGCCCAGGCAGTACCATTTCGGCCATTCATGGTATCAGCATTGGGTCGGTCACCAGCTTCAGTAATGTCTTTCATCGCGCCTAGTTCTTGCAACATAGGGGCTTCATAGGTTTTGCGGTCTGTTTTTAGCATGACGATTCCCTTAAGTTGAGCGATGCCTTCCTTGAGGCAACAACCACACTATAGTAACTGTTTGGTTACGCGTCCACATTTATTTGTTACATTTAATTACTTTTTTTCTGGTCCCCCATGAGTTAAGAAAATATTGTTAATTCAGCGTGTTTTTAACTTAAGTTATTGAAATAATTTGTTTTTAGGTATTTTTTTGGATCCGGTGAAAATGGATACCCTCTTCTCAGCGCTGATTTAGAGTTTTAACGAAGCTAGTGGTAGGTGTTTAAGAGAGTCTAGGTCGGCAAAAAGTATCTGTATCGTTACTTTTGTAACGTAGATGCTGGTGAGTGTTAAAGAAAGAAAGGGGGTTTAAAATAATAAGAATTTGATTTTGAAGAAATTTCACAGGGTATTGAGAAGAAAGGGTAGCGAGTTGCTGGAAGGAGGGTAAGTGTTTCCGTAAAGCTCATGCTTCCAGTTACATTGCTTAAAAGCATGTTCCAATAAATGTAACCGCATGCCACAAAAGTGGCATGCGGGTGTTGCTTACATTACTAACGACTAATCAGGAGCCTACATCAAACGCTGTGCCGTCTTGACCCTGAAATGTGTCGCTGAAAGCTTGACTACCATTTTCGGTAATCTCTTTCATTGCGCCTAGCTCTTGAAGGGAAGGCACTTCGTAGGTTTTGCGGTCCATATGTAACATAAGATTCTCCTTTAGCAGAAATGTTGCCTCAAATGCGGCAACCCTACCACTATAGTAAGTTGGCTGTTACGCGTCTATTATAATCGGTTGCATTGAGTTACTCTTTCACTCAGTTTACTCATTTCACTCATTTTGTTCGTCAGCATAGCGTACGAAGCGCCCCACCGATAAACCACGTAGCATTCTTGTACGGTAGCGCAGCTCGGCTTCCTGACTATCTAATGCGCCATGAGAAGGCCATTCATCCAACGATTTCTCCAGGCTTTCGATGTCTAAGTAGTCGCCAGCGCTGCCATGCGCTTTAAGCTTTTCAAGCTCCTCACGAATTTGCGGCACTGCGTTATCCAACTGTTCGTGCCAGTCGGCTGACTGCAAACCGCGGGTTTTGACATTAAGAATTTCCGGCGGAAGTACATCTTTCATTAGGCGCATGAGTAGCCATTTAAATTGTCCGC
>DRHD01000010.1 GCA_011049795.1 Porticoccus sp. | reverse complement strand
GCCAGCCGGCACATTATTGGAGCCCCGGCCTCTGGCCTTCACAAATTATCACCCATGACGGCTTGGGGACTATATATTAACATATTTCTAGGTTACGGCGGCATTGCGGGGCTGATGTGGCTCACGGGGGCACCCTTATTTATGGCGTTATTATACTTTGCGTACCCATCGGCGGGGATGTAATATGGCGGGGAGCCTTCGCATCTGGAGCCTGTGGGATATGCTGAAACTTCAAGCCGACGCCTACATCAGAATTGGTGAGATTATTCATTCAATGAAATCTGTCTTCGGCAGTGCTGAAGCAATGCGCGAGTTTGAGCCCGATAGTCCCTATGGCGTGGTCGAAAAGGAGGACATCCGAAAACTTAAACAGTTAATGAAAATTCTTCAAAAAATATGTTTGGACAATGGTTTAACAATTTCTGAGACGCTTATTTCTCCAAGGCGCGATGATCTGCCCCAATCTAGCAGAGAATTAGCCATTCTTGCTGATGCAGTGAAGGCAGAGTTAAAGGCAAGAATGTATCTGCATGTGCCAATAGAGAAGGCGAGTTACTATAACTCAGATAGTTTACTTTCAGAACCATCGCGTCTTGCCTTTCCTGGGCCCAATTCTGAATTACGAGATGCCGCTAATTGTTACGCATTGGAGCAAGATACGGCATCCGTATTTCATTCGATGAGGGCTGCCGAGATGGGCCTATGGGCTTTAACGGATTATCTGCAAATTAAACTCCCTCATCCGATTGAAATGGAGCAGTGGCTTGTCCTGATTGACAAAATTGAGGCTGAAATCAAGACGAGAGGGAAAAAACTCCCGAGGGGTCAGGCAAAAGATGACGAGTTGAAGTTCGTTTCAGATGCAGCAGTGCATTTATTGAGCTTCAAAGATGCTTGGCGAACTCGCGTAGCACATGCAAGGGCAACTTTTGATGCAAATGTCTCACTGAAGGTGCTAAATCATACCTGTGATTTCATTGAAGCATTAGCATCAAAGTTGCAGGAATGAAGGATTAGCGCTTGTCTTTTTTGCCAGTCAATATTGGTCGCTTTGGCGGTATAGCCCTCTTGAGGGCGTGTTCAAATATCTCGCCAGATTCGTCTGCTTCGATCTCGCGAGCTTTCTCAATGAAGCGTTTGGACTGTTCTTTGTCCTTCGCTTTTGTCTTGGTTTTGCTGGTCACTTACGCCCTATGAGCCGTTCGATAAGTCAACCTCTTGCCCCTGATACCACGGATCGCCAGATCGGTGCGCTCCAAGTCCTCAACCCCGAGGGCCGAGCGGGTGTTGTACCTGAAATCATATTCCGCAAGATAGCGATCAAGATGTTCCTTGGCACAGTGTTGATATATGCCCTTCATGCCGCGTTTAAAGATGCTGAAGAACCCCTCGATGGTATTGGTGCTGATTTTACCCCGGCCATATTCGCCTTTGCCGTGGCTAACAAATTCATGGCCCGCGAAATCTCTCTTGAGGAATTTATACTGGCCCGCTTCGTCGGTCATGATGATGGCCCCGGCATCAATATTGCTCTTGAGTATGGGAACCACGTCTTTTGCTTTCAGGCTGTCAATGACCATGCTCCGCGCCTTACCGCTATCGCGGTCAACAAGGCTCAGAACCTTGTACTTGTGAGCATAGCCACGGCCCTTCTTCTCGCCCTTGGGTTTCACAGAACGGTCATTGCCGATGAAGGTTTCATCAACCTCGACAACACCGCCGCTAGCTCCGAACACCAGCCCGTCGCTGTCCTTCAAGGCTTCGCGGATCCGGTGCCCCATGAACCAAGCGGTCTTGAGGGTGACGCCCAGGGTTCTGTGCAATTGGTTTGCGCTGATGCCCTTCTTGGACGAGCAAATAAGGAACATCGCCTGAAGCCAGATATGCAGCTTGACGTGGCTGGACTCAAAAATGGTGCCGACCTTGACGGTGAATGGCTTGCGGCACTCGTAGCACTTGTAAGTGCCTACGCGGGTGCTCTTGCCCTTCAGCTTGTTAATTCGATCCTCACCTGCTCCGCAATGGGGGCAAACAGGACCGTCAGGCCATACACGCGCCTCTACGAATTCGTAGGCCGCTTCTTCATCATGAAAGTGTGGTGCTGAGAGTATGGACATAGTTTTTAACCCTTGGAGGTTATTGTGCTTCCTCTAGATCGCCCAGGTGTTTTGTGCAAGCCTTCGCAAGCTCGCGTAAGCTTTGCTTCGTCACAAGAACCCAATGTTGTTCATTTTCTGTGTCGAGACGGAGAACCCCTAGGGTGGCCATGTCTGGGTGGGGGAAGAATTGATAGCCCAGAAGCATCTCCGCTTTCATGTGTTCTAGTGCCATCGGGCGGCTCCATTCTTGTGCTTAGTTTGCAATGGGGTGGTCGTGATCCCTTTTGCGTACCCAGAATATAAAGGTTGGTTGTGGGTACGTCAAGTATAATAACGCCTTATTTATGTGCGTAACATTTATAGTACTGACACCATGTATTTTTGTCTGGTGCTGGTGGGACATAGATGGCTGGATGTGGTG
>DRHD01000009.1 GCA_011049795.1 Porticoccus sp. | reverse complement strand
TAGATCGTCGGCAGCGTCAGATGTGTATAAGAGACAGGACCACGAAGGTCTTCCTGAGCTATGTATGTCCACTGAGAACCGGCAATCAATCGGAAAGTCAACCGAGCGATCAGGAATCCAACACCCCTGTAGGCATTTGGTATAGAGAAGATAGAGTAACCATCAACATCTGAGACAGCATTAGCCGATGTGGTATACTGCCCTGTTGGAAGATTGACCAGCAGATGTTGTGCTTCTCCTGATTTATTCTGAGCACCCCATATAACAAGGTTGAAATACTTATTCACACCAATGGCAGTACCATCAGCTATAGCCGTAACGTCTGTTACTAAATCAGCAGTGGTTAAATAAGGACTTACTGAATCATTGACAATATGTGTGTCATCATTAGCATTCACGTACATGTCGTGAGCAGGGAACGTCTGTTTATGCAGTTGGTATATACTACCTACCGTTGTCACAAGTTCTACCGCAGTGGAAGAATTGCCGGTCGTCAAAGCAGCACCAGCCACATTCTTGAGAGTTAAAGCAACTCCATCATGCCATGAAGATACTTCTTGTCTCAGTCTCTCAGCAATATGTAAAAGGTGTCCTTGACTATTTGTGCCCTGAGCATGATCATTCCAGTTACGATTGACTAATGCCCCGTTGTCTGTGCCTGTAGTCGCAGCACTTCTTAGTAGAAGATTGGCAACTTTGATATGTTCTGTAGCAGGCCATCCGGCATTGCTTGCAGCCATGACAGTTTTCGCTGATTGCAATATGTATACAAAGACTTCCTTCGGTACACTATCCGTCCCAACATAAGCAGTGAGATCAATTGTCAAAGCCGGTGTCGTATCGAGAGTAGAGTAACCATCAGAAAATTTCTGAATCAGATCACCACCGTCCTCTTGATTAAGAGAACCAGTAACTGTACCGCCAGCTTCTGTGATTAAGAGAGCAATCGTTTCAAGAAAGCTGCCGTTAAAGGAATCAAGAAGCGTCTGAGTATTTGTCCCCAAGTCAATAGTAATTGAACCGTCACTATCATCAGCAACAGAAATGTGATCAGTGGTCCCGTCTATCCATGCCGTCAGGTCTTCAACAGAATCAACAATCTTACTTCCATCTCCGAAGAGTAGTCGGGAAGCTGTAAGGTCTCCGATTGTAACGCCGCCACCAACAGTCATATCACCAGCAACTGCTATGGAATCTACGGTCAAAGCACCTGTTAAAGTAAGGGCTGCAAAAGTAGGAGAGGCGTCCTGATTCAGCATCAATGAAGCAAGCTTACGAAGAGCACGTACTACTCCCAGCTTATCATCAGGGCTTGGTATTGGTACTAAATTAGGGCTTCCCATTGTTTATACTCCAAATCGTTTTCCGAATGCTCCGCCCGAACCACTAAGACCATGTTGCCCGAACATCTGTTGGAACATAGTTACACGGGGGGCTTGTGGGGCAGCGATCAGTTTGCCCGTTCCTTTTCTACGAGTACCGGACGGTGTTCTTGCTCTCGAACCTGCTCCTATTGATTTTGCGAGACCAGCGATTTCACTATAGCTTGGTCCAATATCTTCTCGTCTCTCGATGAATCCGGCCTTGCCTCTTATGGCTTCTGCTCTACGCTGAGACTGTACATCCTGTGCTCTCAATCTTGCCGGTTGTCCAACTTCTTCCTCAAACTTCTTACCAAGACCAGCCGCCGTGGTTGTACTGGAAAGACCAGAACTAACTAAAGCCTGTGTTCCTTGAGCAACAGCTTTCACCCTTCCTCTTTCGATACCTGCCTCAGTAGCCTTCTCGAATGTTCCACCAGCCTCTGTATCTTTGAGCAACTGATCATAGAGACCGAGACCCTCTTGGTATCTGAGTTCGTTAGCTTCATTGGCCCTCGCCTGTTGTTCCTGAAACTGTGCTATCAATGTATCAACTAATCCCATCGCTTTATTCCTTTATTTGATTCGACCCGCCAATTTGCTATTTATACTTAGTTTACTCAAAGACCATGATTCACTCACTGTGCTGTTCTTCAACACAATACCAAGCCATTTGCCGCTTGCTTTGTCTCGGAGTCTCTTCTGTCTTCCGGGTCCAGAGTATGTTCGTGTGATGATTGGTGTGTCACCATCTCTAACCTTTTCTACCAGCGTCTCGGCGTTGTCCCCAACATGAACATCAAGAGTAACTCCATCTGTGTCTGTAAATGTCCCACCAGAACCACCACCACTTGTCTCCAGAGTAAGGGAGTTCATCCGGCCCTTGCCATCGCCATCCTCTTCATCCAAATCTCGTATTGGCATGAGTACGTTAGACGAGATAAGTTGATCGGAGGCTCCAATATCATCGTCTTTCTTGGAGTCATCAAACTTTCTGATGTACCCGTCTTTGCAACCATACAGAAGATCAGAGTTAGCGGCAACATTAGAGGGATAGTACAACTGAGAGTATACACCACATTCGTTGGGGTATGTCTCAGGAAAGAAACCCATCCCTTTTATGTCGAAGTAGTAATCGGAATTGCTTCCATCTGAAAGTAATGTAATGCAAATCTGAACAGCATCCCGGCCAAAGTCGTACCCAAGCGTTATTCGATGTGTCTCAGGATTAGCTGCCTCGTCCTTTACCAATGTGGGTAGACTCAGTGTTGACAGGTTCTCTAAAAACATCGTACCTTTTCGGATTCTGCTCAAGCCATCCGCACCGAAGACGTACAGATCGCCTTTCTTATCGAAGCACCATGAGTGAGCACCAAAGATACCGGAGAAGTCATCAACTGAATGAAGTTCTCCACCTACTGCCGGGTCCCCTTGAAGATAGTGCATACTTGAAGCACAACCAAAGATCATAAAGTCATCGTGGAAAGGTATCAGTGCTCTAACAATGTCGCCGACCTTACCAGCACTTGCATTGGTTCCAGCTACAGGAGATTGAGCATCACCGGCTACATAAGCAAAATCAAACGGATGTAATTGTCTACTCATGTACCACTGGTGCGGGTCATTTGGGTTCCCACTTATAACTGCTCTTCCTCTATACCAGCATCCTAAGTACGCTTTCGCAGGTAAAGAGCCAGACGCTCCGCCCGGATATACAGTCCAGTCATACCCATGAGGGGCTGTGCTTGCTTCATCTACGGCTGAGGGGACTTCTGTAGTTGGGTCCATGCCCCCACCTGAAAGCGTATAGCCCCCGGTAGTCACAAAGGTTCCACTTGTTGTGAAGCCATATATTTTTGTCTTCGCTGTGTTCACAAAGTCCACGATCATCGTTGCACCGGAAGTCAACTGAGTTACAGTCGAACCCCTTGTAGGTGCGGTGGTCAATGCATTTACAGTTAGTTTTGTGTTTGAGAAATCTACGATCTTGAAATTTGTGCCGTTGACTATGAAGGCTTTTTGCAGACCGGAGAACATATTGAGATTGTCTGATGTGTCAACCGCCAGACCTGCTACTTGTGCAAGTGTACCTGCCACGCTACCCTCCGCAAAGACTTCATTGTTACCAACAGCAACTAAGTGCATGTTGCTTTCTTGTGGGTCGATTGATACAGCCATTTTTAAGTCTCGTAGAATACTTTATTGTTCGCTATAGCCACCAGTCGTTTGACAGTAGCCATATTGTTTAGACCGCTTGCAGAACCCACTCCACCGGATACAACGGGGGGGTCAAAGGCCATCGTTGTGAATGTCCATACATCTCCGGTCGTTGTTCCGATCTCATTAGTCGCATCAACACGCCATTGATATGCTGTATTATATTCTAAAGTAACAAGAACGGATATACTCAGTTCGGATTGTCCAGCAGAAACCAGTTCCAGACTACCAGAAACCAAACCAAAATACACATCATAAGTCTCAGCCATTATGAGCCTGCCTCCCATGACAGTGTGGGGAAAAGAACAATACCTGTACCTGTGTCGGCTGGAGATGGGGTAGTTGGTTTAACAGGTGGCTGCGGCGAGTCGCCATATATTCTAAAATTAAAATCTTCGCCAGCAAATGGGCTGGGACTTCCTGTAGCTGTCCCGTACCCAAGTGTAAAAACAGGGGGTGTGTTCCCATCATTAAACCCCCATTGCAAACCTGTGTGGGGAATCGAGAAATCCATTGATTCGTTATCTACCCTTATTACATACACCTGATCTTGCTCAAAGAGTATATTAGGGATTGAAAGACTAAACCAACCAAAGGAGGTTCCTATGGTGCTTGTGCCGAATACTTGCGAATGCACTACGGCCCCACTTGTCGTATCCTTAGTTATGATGAGTTTATAGTTATTCCCATCGTCTGGCGAACCACTAATACCATATTTTTTCAAATACAGATCAATGTCTGTTATGGTGTAGTCGCTATCGTCAAACCAAAGAGTCTGCCATGCGTCTTCCGCAAAGGGTGTACCAAAGTCATAGCTGTATATGAGAGAAAAATTACTTTGATTTGTAACTTCGCCAAGTAGAGCCATTAGATCACCGAATTAACAAACACCATTGCTACGACCGGTTGTTCAGCCGCACCTATTTGTGTACCATTTCCCCATTTGTCCAAGGCCGGTCTTTGCCCTATACGTATCCTACTGCTCTGAGCATCAATCGGCCTAACATTATTCATAACTTCCGTAGTAAGTTCAGGGGCATGTCCTAATAGACTACCCCTAAACAAACCTTTAATCGGTGGCAATAACTCAGCCATTATTATGATCTCCAAAGAATATGAACGTCATCCTCCGCTGCACCTTTGAAGAATAACTTATTTGTGTTTGATATAGGGATTCGCAGGTACTGAGGACTTGCTTGTGCGGCGATTCCGGTAAGTAACGGAAGTCCTGTGGCTGCTGCTGCTGCACTCGGTCCTATTGTAATGACCTTAGCCAATTCACCCCATATTACAACTTCTCTACAAGGCTGGTTTGCTCCATTCCCTGTAAAGGTAACTGCTGCCAGAGTAATCTTCTCGACGCCCCACGTACCGGATACAATACCAGCCGGGGTAGCATTGTCTTTGTAACTTCCATCTGCGGCCATTGTATTTCCTCCTACCCGTTCAGACTAATTTCAGTTGGTGCTCCATTTTTCAGTTCCACATTGGTAGAGAGGTAGTACACTTCCACCAGCATCTCACCCGCCGTAATATCCGAGAAGTCAGACCCACCAGCAACCATCAGATAGATGGACTGATCAGAACTAACAGCACGGAATCCAGCATCCGACGATATAAAGCAAGACTTCACAAGGTTTCGTGCAGCGGCAAGAACACTGATAG
>DRHD01000008.1 GCA_011049795.1 Porticoccus sp. | reverse complement strand
AGCAAAATGGTCCAACAGTCCGTCATTCACCATTTGTAAAAAATCAGTGGGGGGATAGAAAGCGATTACCGCCTGCACCGCATTGGAAATTTTCTCATTGCCCAACTCACCATTTAATTCCTCTACATCCGCACTGGTACCCAATATGGCTGCAATATGCCCCCCTGCTGACATTCCCCAAGCCACAAATTGCTCCGGGTTGATATTGAACTTTCCGGCATTGGCGCGTAGCCATCTCACCGCGGCTTTGGCTTCATGAGCTTGTGCAGGCCAAAGGGCAACATCCGTAAGGCTGTAGCTAACACTGGCAACAGCATAACCTCGTGCAACTTGTTTTACCGCGGCCAACTCAATACTCTCTCTTGAGCCCATTTGCCAGCCTCCGCCATGAAACCAGATAATTAGAGGGCAAGGTTTATTCGAATGACTCGCACCGCTCTCTGGTAAAAATAAATCCAGTTCAAGGGAGACACCTTCTCTTAGCGCATATTCGTAAGTCTGGTGCGTTAGCTTTTTACTCGCTGCACGCCCCATAATAATACCCAACACCATTAAACCCAGAAATTTAATATTTCTTAAAAATAGTGGTGTTTTCATGCTGGGGCAATTCTCATTAGATGCATATAAAATCAGTATTTTTCTATCAAACCGTCGAGTAACGGTGAAACCGCCATACCCTCGGGAATATTATCTAAGCCAATGGTTTGATCGATCGCTTCATTACGATGATAAATTCTCTGCTCTAAATACGACAAAGGCATACCCTTAATGGCCCCGGTTTCCATTGACTGCTGTTGCCAGGGTAGAAATTGCACATCTTCCTCTAGCACCCTATCAAACAAAGCCAGCCGCTCCAGCCATTGCGGTGGCAGCTTTTGCTGTTGGTTCTTCCAGACCTGATCGCTAGCATCATGCGCACCATCGGTCGGGGCGAACCACAACACATCCATACGAGTATGGCTTTTATCAATCGGCCAAAATAACAACATGGGAAAACCACCCGCATCTAACGGTATAACCATATTAGGGAAGAGGCTATAGGCTAAATTGCTTATTCTGGGTAGCTCGCCAACGGAAGCAATATCATTAAATCCGTCTTGGGGGGGAATAAAACCGGCTCGATTGGGCGTATACATTTTATTATGGCCCTGCTCTAACAACGATATTACCGTTCCCTTATGATCAAGTAATTGGTCAACTGTATCAGGGTGGATGTGACGCACATGATAGGTCTCCATAAAAGAATCACAACAGGCTTTCCAGTTGGCCGCTATATGAATGCTGTGCTTATCGTAAAATTGCAAATTATCTAAATCAAACTGTTGCAGCTCTGGCTCTATGGGTGCCATAAATTCCATTAAGGGCTGAGCATTTTTATCACGATTAACAAAAATCCAATTGCCCCACTGCTCGCAGGACAGCTCTTCCAGTTTATGACACTGCAGATTCAAACCCACAAAATCACGACGATCAGGAACACCAATCAGCTCACCATCATAGTTATAAGTCCAGCCGTGATAGCCACAGCGCAAGCGTGCGTTATCAGAGTACTCATCAACCACCAATGGCCCGCCTCGATGCTGACAGGTATTGTAAAAAGCCCGGATTTTTTGCTGCTCATCTTTGACCATAACAATAGGCATACCGCCATCCTGCCAAAGTTTGCTACTGCCAACATTGGGTAATTCATGAGCATGAGCTGCAAACAACCAGCTTTTAGGCCATAAATGTTGTTGTTCTGCCTGCCAGAATGGGTCGCTAGTATAACGACTCACTGGTATATCAGTCAGTTGGGGGAAGTCTGCAGGAGGCGCTTCGCGCTGATAGGCCTGCTCTATTTTTTGCTTAATATACTGCGTGTATTGAGCATCCACGGCCATCTCCAGGCAATCATCAAGAGGCTCAAGGGCCTCATGCATCGAATTATTATCATCTGGCTTATGCTAGCAAAACGGGAGACCAAAACAAACCGTGTTGACTGTTTTAATTAATGCTGATTTTTTATACACTACCCCTACTAGATAGAAGCCCTACCAGAAGCCGACAGGTAAACCCTGACCATGACAAGACTAAACTCAATACTCAAACCGCCCATCCTTAGCACATTAGCCTTGCACAGTGCACAGGCCGACATCATCACCGAGCCGAAAGCCCTACACCAATTACTCAATGGTAACTCCCTTGCAGGTAGCTATAACGAGATGCTCTTTAAGCAAGTCTTGCAAACGGATGGTGTGGTATTAGTTGCCATCAAAGGCCAGCCAGGGATTCTTAAAGCCCGCTGGTTTATCAATGACAAAGCAGAATACTGTGAGCAATGGCCTGATCATTTATCCTGCTTCCAGATAGGACAAGGAGAAGGTAATTTATTAATTGTAAAATCCAAGGATGACGCAAAAATCGTATCGAGGTTATTTGAAGGCGCTATTCCACTCGACTTTGACTAAGCCCTTTGGCTGCTAATTACACAAGTTGAACCCGCTACAATCGACCTCATTATTAGAATCGGCTACGATCAAGAGACCACAAATGGTAGATAAAACACCCAACCATAAACTCAGTGCGATGCAATGTCCCATGAGTCTTGATGATGTGGATTTATTTTCCCCCGGCGCTCAAGAGCACTGGTACGAAGCCTACCCCATATTGCACCGCGATGCGCCGGTCTATGTATTACCCAAAGGAGGACTAGACGGACAATCCGATGCTTATGTGCTGACCAAGCACAGCGATATTGAAAAGGTGGTAAAGGATCCAGAGCGATTCACACCGATAATGAGCTTGCGTGTGGCTGATTTACAGCAGCTGCTAGATCGTGGTGAAACCCCACCCAGTGATGCATCCCGTTTTACTATTGCTTTAGATTCTGTTCGAACCCTGCGCCCTACAGCGCAGCTATGGCGCAGCCATCGACAGGAACTCACCGACCCCTGGGTTGGGCCCGGAGCAAAGCGCCATAAACAAACGATCACGGCAATAGTCGACAAGCTAATTGATCGCTGGATTGATCGTGCGGACGCCAATGGCATCGGTGAAGTCGAATTTGTTGCTGAATTTGCCCGTCCCTTACCCCAAATGGTGACAGCAAGCATTTTAGGCTTTCCACTAGAGGACATCGACAAATTAGCCGCCTGGGGCACAGCTCAAGTGATGCAATTTGTCCATGGGCACAGCCATCTAAACCTGCTGACACCAGAACAAACCGAAGCACAGGCCAAAGCTTTGGACGGGTTTAGCGATTATGTGCTTGAGCATATAGCCGATAAACGGCTCAACCCTAAAGACGATATGATCAGTTTTTTAACTCAAGTAAGCTACTCTGCATTGGATAGAAAACTCACCGATGATGAAGTCTATGGCATTGTCTATTTAATGCTGCTGGGCGGATTAGAAACCACCCAGTATGCACTGGAAGAAGAAGCCCAACTGCTGTGCGAAAAAAAGGGACTGTTTCAACAACTAAAAAACGATCGCAGTAAAATCAGGGCATTTATCGAAGAATCAATGCGGCTGCGCGCGCCCACTCAAGGCTTATCAACACGGATCACCACCCAAAAGGAAACTTTTCAAGGGGTCTCTATTCCCGAGGGGTCTATTCTTCATATCCGGTTTGGCGCAGCTAATGTCGATCCCGATCAATATCACTGTCCCTATGAATTAGACCTTGAACGTAAAGCCCTGGGCAATCACCTCACCTTTTCACAAGGACCACGCACCTGTCCTGGCGCTGGCATTTCACGCATTGAGCAGCAGGTGGCTTGGGACCGATTACTCGACCGGCTAGCCAGTATCGAATACGCAGATAACAATACTTTTCTTCATCAACCGGGAATCATGCTAGGGACCTATAAATTGAATTTACGATTCAAAAAAGCGAAAACCTGAACACGATTAATTAATTACTATGCTATGGTTAATAGCATCCATAACCTGTAAGTCGGCTGTCTGTACAGGCAAAGAGGAATAAAAATAATATGGACGATGTTAATCTCTCGCCCTCAAAATCAGAAAACATATTACTACGTTTTATTGCTTGGTTCGTGCCTGCATCAATCAAAGCAGGAACGGCTTCCAAAGCCGCAATGCAAGAAGACCCATACCAAACGGCACAAATTATCATAGCCGTTTTCTTAATTAGCATTCTATCCATAGTGGGCATCAACACTTATTACTACTTAATCACAACTCCAGAAAACCAACAGTTTGTCTTGTTAAATGCCGTTATTAGCCTAGGCATACTGTTCAGTGTTTTATTCAGTGCCAAACTATTTGACCGCTCAAACCTTTATCTTGGGAATGGTTACGCCGCTACCGTTATGGCCAGCCTATTAATGGGCAACGCTATAACCGGGTTTACATGGAGCAGCCCAAATCTTCCGATGATCACATTTGTCCCCATGTGGGCTTTCCTTATTTGCGGCACCAGGTCTGGAGTTTTCTGGAGCTTCATAACCTTCATGGTTTTTATTTCACTCTACTATATAGCCCCAATGAACCTTGACTTCCCACAAATATTTCCACCCGACTTTACCAACCAAGCCCACCTGATGGCATGGTTCTCTTCAACCATTCTGGTAATGACTTGCGTCTTCGGTTTTCAAAATAGCTATCGAAAATTAAGTGAGCGCCTGGAACAGGAAAGAAGCCATTTTGCTTATCAAGCCGAACACGACCCTCTAACGGGCCTAGCTAACCGCAAGCTTTTTTATCGCCGTGCCAATAAGGCGCTAGATTTCGCCGTTGAAGAAGATCTTAAAGCGGTCATTCTCTATATTGATTTAGATAATTTCAAACAGGTCAACGATAGCTACGGCCACCAAACTGGCGACAACATACTTATTCAAACAGCGAAAGCGTTAAAGTCTGTTGTTCGATCCTCTGACACTGTAGCCCGTTTAGGCGGCGATGAATTTGGCATTGTGCTGCACGCTATTAATGCCAACACCGTTGATCTAGTGGTGGCAAAACTTACCGCTGCGCTTAATACGTCCATCACCATTGACGGCATCACTCACCAGGTTGGCGCCAGCATTGGTATCAGTGTCGCCCGCGACCACGGCACCGATATCGACACACTCATTCAGCATGCGGATGCACAAATGTATTCAGCCAAGCAGCAAAAGAATACTGCAACGGTAGCCTCATAATTGATGCATGGGTACCTGAAAATAACTCAATAGTAACTGCGCCCATAAAAATAATATTGCTACAACAACTGATGGATAGATTAGATGACAAAAAACAATAATAGCTATCGAACCCCGAGTATAGACCGGGATACACCCCTGCCTAATATTGGTGATACACGCTTTTCCGGTGAACGTTTTCACTCAGCAGAATTTATGCAAAAAGAGTGGACCCATTTATGGCGAAGGGTTTGGAACATGGGGCCGCGCCTGGAAGAGTTTTCTGAAGTCGGTGATTACGTCATCCACAAACTAGGCAAAGAATCCTTTATCTTTGTGCTCGATAAAGATCACACTATTCGCGCTTATTACAACGTCTGTCAACACCGGGGTAACCGCCTGGTCTGTGGCGATCGCAACGGTAAAGCCCGCTTTTTTAAATGTGCATTCCATGCCTGGTCGTGGAATATTGATGGCAGTATTAAAGGCGTACCGGATCAGGATACATTTCCACAATTTAAAGACGGGCTGCCTAAAGACGGCCCACGTAAAGATGAACTGGCGCTCAGTGAAATCAAGGTAGACAACTGGGGCGGCTGGTTATGGTTTAACATTGACGGTAAAGCCGAGCCACTATTAGATTTTCTTGGTGTATTGCCAGAACATATCGCGCCCTATCGAATGCAAGATATGCGCGCCTATGTGAACGCCACCTTTCTCTGGGATTGTAATTGGAAAATCGCCGTCGATGCGTTTAACGAAAGCTATCACCTGTCTCTTATACACATCT
>DRHD01000007.1 GCA_011049795.1 Porticoccus sp. | reverse complement strand
CTGTAAAGTCACAAACTTTTTGTTGTTGAAATATTAAACTGAGCTGTGCGGCCAAGGCCGGCAGTAATAGTGTCAGCGCCTCTAATACGTGCCATTGGTTATTGCTGTAATTGGGTGGAGGAAGGAATCGAATATCCTCAAGGGCTTCCAGCAGCCCTGAGGTTGAACGTAGCTGGGCAATTAACGCTGATACAGCCTCTTTTTGTGCCTTGGCGAAGGCTTTGTCACCTGTATCTGTTTCGGTGGGGAAGCCGATATTTTTGTTGAATGCTTTTCGCCAATCATTTCCCTTGGTTAATAGTAGCTCACACAGACCCTGCCACTGCTCAATGAAGTGCAGATTATTTTCTGGTAATTCGACCATTCCCAGACAGTGATTAATCGGTGAGGTACGTTTGTCATAGGGGAGTTGGCTGGCAGCGTAGTCAGCTAATAAGGCCAAGTCGCTACCATAGGGCGCCAGTAGGTGCTGGGCTTCAGAGAGTGTTTCCTCGATAACTTCATTCAGGAAACTTTCCAGGTAGTCTCTGGCACCCCGCGACTGAAATAGTTGCCCTAACCATTGCTCACGTTTACTCAATAGATTGATGAGTAGTAGTTCCAGTTTGTTGAGGTCATTGTCCAGATGACGTAGCAAGGTAGTGATTGCTTTACCCAAGGGTTTTTGCTGCTCAAGTGAGGGTAACAATAACTCAGCAATTACCTCACGGTAGTAGGGAGTTGGGTCGTCCAGAGGTTCTGAGTAATCACCAAAGCTGCTTTCAACGGCCAGCTGTTGGGCAAGGTTAAGGCAGAAACCATCGATGGTTTGAATGCGCAGGCGGTTGGGGTTTTCCAGCAGCCTCCAACCTCTCAGCTGATCTTGTGCCAAGGCTTCTCTTGCTAGATCAAGCGTGGTTTGTTGATGATCGTTTGGTTGACAGTCACCTTGTTGAGAGTCACTTTGTAGTTGCTCATTATTCGACGCTCGAACCAATGCATCAACAACCCGATGTTGCATTTCTCCCGCCGCTTTGCGGGTAAATGTCATACAAAGAATTTCTTCGGGTTCATCAACAAGGGCTAATAAGCGTAGTACTCGTTGGATAAGAAGCTCTGTTTTCCCTGAACCCGCTGGTGCAGCAACGGCAAAAGAGCGCAGAGGGTCGAGTGCAGCCAGTCGTTGGGCTGAGTCGGCCACCGTCATTGTGATGACCCCTCAGTGGTACTGTTGTTAGCGGAAGTATTATCAGCGGAAGTATTAGTAGTCGTCGTCATTTAGTCATCGTCATTTCGGCGATACGGTTAAGGGGTTCTAGTTCTTGTTGATACTGCCTGACACTGGGCTTGTAGAACCTAACCGGTGCATAAGCCTGTTTGAACTCGTCTGCCAACTTGGTCAGGGACAGCTGCCATTGTGAGAGGAGCTCCTCCCAGTTTTCAGGTTCATTTTTTCTACTGGGTGGTTGGACCTCCGGTAGCAACCCTGCGGCCTCAGAGAACCCCACAAATTGTTGCTGGGCGACATTGATAACGGCAAAGGTCGCGGCGGCCACCGGTGTCTTACTACAGAGTACGTAGAGTGGTAGTTGAGGTTGCTCGGGTCTATCGCCAAGCCAACTGTTAGTAGTGGCCTTACCGGTTTTGTAGTCAATGATGACCTGTCGACCATCATCTAGTTTGTCGATTCGATCGATAATTAGCCTCAACGGGATTCCCGAGAATTCGGTTTGAACGCTCTCTTCAAATGCGACCACACTAAATGAAGGACGGATTTTTTCCACCTCCAGCCATTGTTCCAAAAGGGCCGTTAGACGCTGTTTTTCGATGACAGTAAACTGTGGGCCAAACAGGTCCGGTCGCCGTTTTTGCCATCGCTGAAGTGAACCCGTGACGACTTCTGCAACAAGTTGAGATAGGGATTCAGAGGAACTGTTGAGCAAGTTCTGTTGATCACCCAGTTGCTGCCACAGTTGCTCCAGGCAGTCGTGTAACAGAGAACCCCTATCCATAGTCGATAGTCCAAGGACAGGCTCTGGTGGTTGTATCGCTCCCAGTCTATGGCGGGCAAAGGCATTAAAAGGGCAGGTAGCCTGATCTCTGAAGATACTACTCCCACCTCGGACAGTCTCATTATTAAGATCCAGTGATGGTCCGTATTCACAGGAAACCTGTTCTAGCATGATTGTTGGGAGGCTCTCTATTTGTTTGGGTGTTGGAAGATGGTCAGGGTTCAATGTTGGAAGGTCGGCAATCAAGTTACTGGCCTGTCGAAGACGGTTGGCGTCGAACTCGCTAAAACTAAAAACAACCTGACTGGCGGCCTGCTTTAACCCAGTTACTTGGGATTTTGCCAGCTGTAATTCGCGTTCAGGCAGGGATCTTGGTGTTTCATATTCTCTTTGCAGGGCCAATGGCAAGAGTGGATTTGGTGCAATAGGTTGGGGCCAGTGCGTGTCATCCATACCCATGACCCAGAGGTGATCGAAACGCAGAGCAGCACTTTCCAGCAACCCCAGTATTTGGATCGGTGCATCCTCTGTTTCAGCCTGAAAAATGGTTTGATTAGCCAGTTGCTGTAGTTGGCGTAATGCCTCGCTGGGGGTTACCTCAAGGCCGAGATTATCCAGTGATTGATATTGTTCAATTACCCTCAGCCATTGCTGCTGCTGCTGATATTCAATACTGTCGAGAGCTCGTTCTCCAGGCCAACCTAAAATATCCAGTTGTTGTTGAAATAGAGTCATCCACTGATGAAAATGCACTTTGTTGGGCATTTGTCGTCGCAGGCTCTCTACCTGCTCAAGGGGGGCACTTAGGCCCGTTGTACTGGCGGACTCTTCGGCGAGGTGAAGCTGATAGCGGAACTCACTACTATTGAGTGTGCGTTTGGCGAGCTTGCGTAATCGTTTTTCTGCGATTGACCTCAGGGGCAGTTTGCTATCTCCCCAAAACGGCGAATTGAGTAAACGACAGAGCTCTTCTAGTGGTGCTTGGTGTCGGTTTAGGGATAGCAGTAATAGTGCTGAAGCGATCAATGGTGTATCGCTCAAAGGTGTGCCAGCAGAGATATTAAATGGGGTTGCCGACCGTGCTTGGTTGGGGAGAGGGTAGTCAGGTTCAAATTGTTGGCGAAAAATACGTTCCACCTGATGTCTCATCCGAGCTAATTCAGGAATAACAATGCCTATTCGGCAGGTGTTGTCAGCTTGTTGATGCTCTTCAGCCCAGGCCGCTGCTGCCATTATTTCCTGTTGTTCATCATGAAAGGCGATCTGCTGTGCTTGGTGCTCATGCTTGAGGGGAGTAGGACTGTATTTTTCAATACCCTGTTTTTCAATACAGTGTGCTTCTGTAATTGTGGACGCTGCGGTTATTAAGGCCTGGTATAAGGGCGGCACGCTATCAAAACCAACCATCAAGGTCTTGGATTCTTGGGGAAGGGCGCCTGTCGTATAACCCTTCAAGACGGTGGTTGCTCTATCGGCAGAGGTTGCCAAGCGGTGCTGGTTTAGTTTGCTTTGAAAAGCTTTAGTCCACCGCCAAAGCAGAGGTGCTTCCTGTTGTAATCGAGTGGTGGGGATTTGCCAGCGTTGTGTAATAGCGTAGCTACTTCGAGCTAGACCAGCAAAACTCATGGGTAGAAGGTGATCAGGTTTTTCACGATCCTCCTCGATAACCTGTTCCCACAGTATTTGCTCAATTTGGGGCGTAATGATGGTGACCGGTGCCGTGTGCACAATGCCCGCATCGCAACAACGCTGCCAGCTTTCGTCTATCCAATGTTCAATAGCGTGGATGCTGGGTTGTGGCCAGCTGGTCTGACCAGATGTTTGTTGGTGTTGTCCCCAGGCTTGCCGTATTTTGGTGGCCAAACGGTTGTTGGATGTGAGGATGAGTGCACCCGCCTCAATGTCATCCTTAAGTGTGGCAATATCAAAAAGCGGGCGCATCATGGTAGGTATCTTTGTTATC
This sequence comes from Porticoccus sp., assembly GCA_011049795.1. Next base: position 21,207 of record DRHD01000007.1, on the reverse strand, counting down.
CTAGATCGATGGCCAATGATCGCATAACCATGATCTAAAATCAGGGTATGTGTTGGCTCTATTCTCTAATTAGGCAATTGATTAGGGGTTGGACAGACCGTTGGGTAGTACATAAGCCAAAGAGTTGGATAGATTACATGGTTATCAGTGAACAAAATCTTATTTTTTTATTAGCAGGTCTTGCCATAGGTGCTTCGCTAGTATTTTTGTTGAGCCTGATAATCAGCAACCGAAAAAAGGTGGCAGCAGATACCCTAACGGCACGTCTTGATCAGGATGTAAGTACACTGAGAGAGACCTTGGCCCAGCGTGAAAATGAAGTCGCTTCTCTGAATCGGGATAAAGCCTCACTGGAAACTCGGTTAGAGGGTGAACGCACTCGCTATGAAGAGCAGCTTCAGTTGTTGAGACAGGCGAGGGAGAGCTTGACTCAGGAGTTTGAGAATCTCGCTAATCGGATATTTGATGCCAAACAGGAAAAATTTTCTCAGCAGAGTAAACAGGCTCTCAGTATCACTATTGATCCCTTACGTAAGGAAATTACCGACTTTCGTAAAAAAGTAGAGGATGTCTACGATAAAGAAAGTGCTGAACGAAATAAACTCATTGGCCAAGTTGTCGAGCTGCAGAAGCAGACTCAGCGGGTAGGTGAGGATGCGGTTCAACTGGCCAATGCGCTGAAAGGTGACAGTAAGTTCCAAGGCAACTGGGGAGAAGTCATCCTTGAGCGAATTCTTGAGCAATCGGGGCTGACCAAAGGCCGAGAGTATGAAACTCAGGTGTCTCTTAAAGATGATGAAGGTCGGCGTCGTAATCCTGATGTGATCATCCATTTACCGGATCGACGAGATATCGTGGTTGATGCCAAGGTGTCACTGACGGACTATGAGCGGTATTGTCGCGCCGAAGAATCAGCTGACAAGGCGCTGTTTCTGAAACAGCATATCAGCTCTGTCAGGAACCATATTTCCGGCTTGAGTCGTAAGGCTTATGAGCAGCTGGAAGGTGTGAACACCCTTGATTTTGTATTGATCTTTGTACCTATCGAAGCTGCATTTATGCTGGCACTGGAGCACGATCACAATCTGTTTAGAGATGCGTACGACAAAGGCATTATTCTGGTAAGTCCGAGCACATTGTTGGCTACCTTACGGACGATTCACAATATCTGGCGCTATGAAGATCAGAATCGCAATGCGGAGAAAATAGCGTCGGAAGCAGGGAAACTCTACGATCAACTGGTGTTGGTGGTGGAGTCACTGGATGAACTGGGTCGCCATATCGACAAAAGCCAGGATGCCTGGCAGCAAACACGTAAACGACTCGTTGATGGCCGTGGCAATTTGGTGAAAAAATTCGAAGATATTAAAAAATTGGGGGCTCGTACCAAGCGTCAATTACCTGAGGATTTGACCAATGAGTCCAAGGATCAGGACGAAGCTCCTCAGTTGACAGAAGTGAAAGACTAGCCCAAGTTTTTTTATTAGTAACGTCTATATCAAGGCCCAATCCATTAACCTAACCTGTTTGACCGTGCTTTGCGGATCAACAGTCTATGATGATTTTATGACGATGAATTTATTGGTGGTTTTTGCTGTACTCATTGTAGTTTCCCTCGGTGTTTATGCGCTGTATCTTTACCTCAAATTGCGCACCCAAAAAGCTGAGCGTGAGAAACAGCGGGAGCTGTTAGCCGAGGAGCTGAAAGAGCGGCATGAACATTATCGTAATAGTATCCGTGTGATTTCCTCAGCGATTGTGGCCGAGCAGGTTAGCCTCACAGAGGGTGCGATTCGCATAAGTATGCTGGTCACGCAATTGGAAATTTCAGAATCAGAAAAAGCAGACTACCAAGTATTTTTTCAACTGACAGAAGCTACCTCTCATATCCCTATTCTCGAAGAATGGAAAAAGCTCAATACGCTGCAAAAACGTGGCTATGATCAGGAGCGTGAGGAGTTAGAAGAAACATTTCGGGAATTTATCGAAAACGCTGCGCGTAAGATATTAGGCCGCTTGGAAAGTGCTGATTCAGAGCCACTATTTTACTCTGTAGGGAAAGGTCAGGAGGAGGGCGAGCCGCCGTAGCCTCTTCTCTAACTTTAATTGTTTACTGTGATAAATAATCCTATTGTCGCCGCTTAAAATCGAGGCCATCTATTCCTATGAATACAGAACAAGCACTTTTACAACGCAGTAACTCTACTTGCGAACTCTGCACCAGTGAGTCGAATCTTGCTGTTTATCAAATACCACCGGTGGCTGATGCGAACGTGGATCAATGTATATTGGTTTGTGATAGTTGCCGTGACCAAATTGAAAACCCCGAAAACACAGAGATAAATCACTGGCGCTGTCTGAATGACAGTATGTGGAGTCAGGTGCCTGCGGTTCAGGTCATGGCATGGCGCATGCTGACGCGTCTTGCCGCAGAGGGTTGGCCACAGGACCTTCTGGATATACTGTATCTCGACGATGAGCTTCTGGCATGGGCTAAGGCGGCGGATTTGGATGATGAGGATGACGACGCAGCACCCACCCTAGATAGTAATGGTGCAGTACTTCAGAGTGGTGATACCGTCACGCTGATTAAAGACCTTGATGTAAAAGGTGCCGGTTTTACCGCCAAGCGTGGCACAGCTGTTCGAAATATCTCCCTAACGAATAACCCGGAGCATATTGAAGGCCGAGTTAACGGGGTTCGTATCGTATTGTTAACCTGCTACCTAAAGAAATCGTAACTGATTTTATATTGATCCAGAAAAAATGCCGGAACACCGTGTGCTAAAAAGCAGAGTTCGAAAAAGTACTTGCGTTTTTTCTGGACCAATTCAAGAGATTAGCCTTTTTTAAGGTAGGGAATCGTGCCCGCGACATCCGTATCATCAATCAGCTGAACAGTACTAATACTTCCCTCCAGACGAGATTCTCTGAATTTCTCATAATCGGGGTCGTTAACAAACCCTTGGGCCGCGTCCATATCAGGGAATTCTACCAGAGCAATGAGTGAGGCGTTGGACGGTTCGCCATCCACATGGGTGACATTGCCGCTGCGTGAGAGATATTTCCCCCCATGTTTATGTACGATGTCGTGAACACTTACAGCATATCCCGATACCCAGGATTCATCGGTAATTTCCACGGCACCAATCAAAAATACAGCCATTGTTATTCTCCTATTTTATGTCTTTTGACGAGTGGTTTCACTCATCAAATCGTTCCCACTGTCAGTAATTTATTCTATGGCTAGCCGATTATACCGAAGGCAGTAAATGCTCTAATCAGAGAGATGGAAAAGGCGATCCAAGCTATAAATAGTACTAGGCCATAAATTAGCACGCGCCAGTTCGATTGAAAATCAAAATGAACAGACTGTTCTATGGCTTCTTTCTCCATATGCCATGAAGAGGCCATTTGCAGCGCCACAAGGGAGTAGCTGGCGGGGAGGATAACCAAAGCGAAAATCGAGGGAAGAAATTGGTGGATAGGGGGTAATGCCAAGTTAAATATCACACCCCAAATGACCGTTTGTTTCGCGGCACCTGATTTACCCAATGTTTTGAAGTTCTGCCAAAGAAAGTACACCAGTGCAATGGGGCCACCAAAAAAGCTTCCAAGAGCAATTTGAAAGGGGGAGTAGAGCTTGAGTTCATTGATGGTTATATCGTTCATGGGTGGCATTTTCTCATCGCTGGTAGACAGTAGGGGGTGCTATTAATGCCCCAGTATTCTGTCTGATTTGTGTTTTCCTAGCCAAGGCTAGTGAGATGGAGCGTATTCTATACCAGCAGAGTAGTTGAACCCCAGCCTCACAGGGCTAAATAGAAAGGAAATGGCAATAAAATGGCTGGAATAGTAGGAGGGGGAATAGTGATGGGCTACCTACATCATGTCACTCTGGTACGGAGGCGCTCATGCCACTTTCCATCGTGCTCATCCGTACAGTTTTCTTCGGTATCAAAATCCACATGCCGTTTGGGGTGACGAATAGTAATGCCCAAACACGACAATTTTTCTTTTATCAGGTTACGCAGGTCATCATCCTGATGATTAATGATGGCTTCAGACAGAGTTGCATTTGTATCAAATATACACAGCACCAATAACGATTCAGGGAAATGATGATAGTTGACGAAATGCATGAGCCATTTAAAACCTGGTATGGTGTCGAGCGCATTGTCACAGACCCCGGTGAGGGCCTCACACAGTGCATTTTCAATCTTCTTGTCGCTTTTCTTCATGGTCGGTGAATATCTTAGCAGGAGACTTTAAGGTAATGGCGTATTTGGCAAGAATCGATTTGGGGGCTATTACAAGTAGTACTAAGTGAAGCCCCTTGTATCCTAAGATTATGACAATTTTTTTGTTAAAAATACCCCTGACTCTAGATGGTGGGTATAGGGAAACTGATCAAATACAGCAAAGCTTTCGATACGATGGGTGTCGGAGATGGCTTCTAAGTTGGCTTTGAGTGTGGCCGGGTTGCAGGAGATATAGATGATGTTGTCAAACCGCTTAACCAGTGCGACGGTAGCATCGTCCAGTCCAGCACGGGGTGGGTCCACAAAGATAGTGCTGAAGTTGTAGCTATCAAGGTCAATGTCTTTCAGTCGCCGGAAAGGGCGCACACCATTAAGTGCTTCGGTAAATTCCTCACTGGACATGCGAACAATGGTGACATTGTCGATACCATTGGTCTCAAAATTATACTGGGCGGATCGCACAGATATTTTTGAGATTTCGGTGGCCAGTACCCGGTTAAAATTCTGCGCGAGCACACAAGTAAAATTACCATTACCACAATACAGTTCTACCAGGTCACCGCTGCACTGAGTACTTTGTTTAAGTGCCCACTCGAGCATCTTCTGATTAACCCCGGCATTGGGTTGGGTAAACCCAGTTTCAACTTGTTGGTATTGATATTCCTTGCCTGAGACTTGCAGTTTCTCGATGACGTAATCACGATCCAAGACCGTCTTTTGTTTACGGCTACGACCGATAATGGCGACGCCCAGTTGTTGCTGTAGCTTAAGTGCAGTCTCCTGCCATTCTTCATTCAAGGGTTTGTGGTAAATCAGGGTGATGAGTGCTTCTCCACTCAGGGTGGTAAGAAATTCAGCACTAAACAGGCGTCGACTCAGTATCTCGCTGGCATTGATCTCTGCCAACAACAATGGCATGAGTTGGTTTATTTGCTGGGAACCGATGGGAAAGTCTTCGATGATATAGGGGCGCTTTTCACCGGGTTGATTCATGGCGAAGTGGGCAGAGCCATTTTCATGCCAGATACGAAATTCCGCACGCATTCTGAAGTGCAGGGGTTCTGAGGTATGAATATCAATATTGGGGAGCGCAAGCTCGGCAAAGTCTGAGTTTAATTCAGCCAGTTTTTCATCGAGTTGCTGTTGATAATTGTCGGGATTGATCTCTTGCAATACGCCGTCTCCGTTAAGGGGGCGCATTATACTGAATTAACCGCTAATGGCTGTATGCCTCTTTTGTTACTTGCTGTCCACCCGCTAAACCCCCGACTTTTTGCGTAACTTTTTTTGTACTTCCAGATAACGAGGCAGGGGGCCAATATCCTCATAGATTTCATCACCCTCTTCAATACGGATAACTGTAGAGCCCGGGACATAGGGCATCGTTGCTTCCAGTACTTTTAGTGCGTGATGAAGAAGGTGTCCGGTAATTTCGCCCTCTGGGAGTTGGTAGAGTTCAGCTAATGCCTGAAGTTTAATCTGATCTGGTTTGTGAATGGCAATATTAGCGGCCATCAGGTCGGCATTATCTGAAGACCGTTTTTCCCAACTATCAAGTAATTGGGAGAAACCTTGTTGTTGTCTTAGGCCTCCTAGATGATTCATAGAAATCTCACTTTTATCGTATTATTTAGAATGTCTTATGAATAATGTAGATCATTCCGTGTATAAATGGTTCTGAATTTCGAAGGGTTACTAATGATTACGCCAGTTAACATCAGTGTGTCAGGGCAGGGGTTGCATGACATCACCCGACAGATAACCGCAGTGGTTGATGCTGAGTCTATAACAGAAGGGCTCTGTACTCTATTTATACAACACACCTCTGCGAGTTTACTGATTCAGGAAAATTATGACCCTTCTGCTCGGGTCGACCTCGAAAACTGGCTAAACCGACTGGTGCCAGAGAGCGATCCTCTCTATACGCATACTCTTGAGGGACCTGATGATATGCCCGCTCATATTAAATCGGCGATTACTGCTTCATCTCTATCAATACCCATCATCAATGGACAGTTAGCGCTTGGAACCTGGCAGGGGATATTTCTTTGGGAACACCGTTATCAGTCAGGTATAAGAAAAGTGTTAATACACATGGGTTGATTTATAACTTATTGGTATAAGATATTTTTTCACTATCCCTCTCAAATCATTGACAGCGTCTATACTCCTTATTGTTGATGAAATTACTTGGTTACTCAGTCGTTCAACAGGCCCTAGGGCCATTAACTTTGCTTGAAATAAATGAGGTGAGTTCGTGCCTCTAAAATAATAGCGTGAGGGTGGTTTTATGAGACGGCATTATTATGTTAGCAACGACCTAGATGATCTTGAATCCATTGAGAACGAGCTGGAGGGTGGCGGTATTACCACACCGCAAATCCACGTATTAAGCCGAGACGATATGGGTGTACAGGAGCATCATTTACACGAAGTTCCATCTTTCATGAAGAAGGATATTGTGCATTCAACCAGCATTGCAGCCTTATTCGGTTTGCTTGGTGCTGTGTTGGTGGTATCAGTGGCACATTTCTCCGGGGTGACAGAAACAGTAGGTTGGGTGCCCTTTATCTTTCTGGCGGTTGTGGTGATGGGGCTTATCACTTGGGAAGGTGGCATGTGGGGTATTCAGAAACCTAATATTCATTTCAAACGTTTTGAAAAGGCACTGGATGCTGGCATGCATGTTCTTTATGTGGAGGTAAATAAGGATCAGGAGGCGCTGTTGAAATCAATCACGGACAAACATCCGAGATTGCAGGTTGCTGGTATTGAAAAGTCGGCCACTGGATTATTAATCAAAGCTGAGAACGGTGTTCATCATTTCGCTAAATGGGCACCTTGATAGCGAAACAGGTACCCTGAGAGTGAAATAGCTACTTCGGTAGGTGTTTCTATGTGGTCGATGTGAAAAGCTGGTTTTGATAGACCAGCTTTTTTATTGTATACATTTTACTGAAGGCTATTTATAACGGACATTGATCGCGGATTAATATTGCGCACTTATGGCCCGCCACCAAAAAATAACAGACGGGACAGGAAGGTGTAATCCGCTTCGAAACTCATCAGGCTCACCAAAACCAATAGGGCAAGGGGTGGCAGTAAGATAGCATAAATGAACGCGAGTCTTTCCCACATCACATGCATAAAGACAGCGACGATTAAACCGGCTTTTAACAGCATGAAAATTATAATGAGAGACCAGCGTAGATAACTCTGAAATTGAAAGTAATCTACGAGATAGGAACAGGCACTCAATACAAACAGTAAAAACCATATCTTTAGGTAAAGACTGATAGGGTGCTGTTGACTATGTGATTGTTCCATTCATTACCTCCTACCATAAATAAAAGAATGCAAAAATAAAGACCCAAACAAGATCCACAAAATGCCAATAAAGCCCAGTGATTTCGACGATCTGATAGTTTTTAGCACTAGTGGTGTTTTCTTGGCTATCGTTTGTCATGTTATGGCTCTGTTTGGTGTTGTCGTAGTGCCCCCTCCAAACTTTTGATGCCACGATTAACAAGTAGATAACACCCACGGATACATGTAACCCGTGAAAGCCAGTAATCATAAAAAAGCAGGCGCCAAATTGCGGCGCGCCCATAGGGTTACTCCAGGGGCGTACACCTTCTTCAATAAGCTTAGTCCACTCAAATGCTTGCATACCCACAAAGGAGGCGCCTAATAAAGCCGTCACTATCATTAAAGCAGCGGCTTTCTTTTTATCAGCGCGGTAACCAAAATTAACAGCCATAGCCATGGTGCCGCTGCTGGTAATAAGAATAAAAGTCATGATGGCAATCAGGACCAATGGAATATGATGGCCTGCTATGGTGAGTGCGAAGACTTCGCTGGGGTTAGGCCAGGGTGTGGTGGTAGACATCCGTACCGTCATATATCCCGTGAGGAAGCTACCGAAAATAAAGGTATCGCTGAGTAGAAATATCCACATCATCGCCTTTCCCCAAGAAATATTCTTGAAGGCATCTTTATCTGATGACCAATCAGAGACTACGTGGCGAGTGAGTGATTTCTTGGTCGATGGTTCAGTTGCGCTATACATCGTTTTACCTCAACCCACAGAGGGCAGCAAAGGCTTCAAATGTTTCTGGTGGACTTGTCAGCAAAGCAAATAGCACCAGCCATACAACAAGGAGGAAGTGCCAATAGGTGGCGCATAGTTCAATGCGCACACTCGTTCGTTCGAACGGAAGACCCCCCCATATGCCTAGGCTGGTAATAGCCCAGCCGACAAGACCAAAAACTAAATGTAGGGCGTGCAGCCCGGTTAACAAGTAGAAAAAACTGTAGGCAGGGTTCCCTGCAACTAAGTTGCCCGTTGAAATAAGTTGCAACCATATGGATACTTGCCCAGCCAGAAAGGCTAGGGTAAAAATACCCGCCATCATTAACCTTTCGATGGACTGTTCACGTTGATTTTTCCGGGTGGCCATTCGTGCCCATTGTAATGAGGCGCTGGCACATACCAGAAGCCCGGTATTAGCCCAGAGAGCCCAAGGTTGGACCAACGGTTGCCATGGAGCAGTAAGTGATTCGTAGTCGGGAAATTGAGAGCGGCCCATAAAGGCCACAATAAACAGGAAAAAGAGTGAACTCAGCGCTAGTAGTAACACGCGTAAACCGGTTTTAGCCTGGGCCGCGGTGGGTTGCATGGAGTATTCCCAGGTATTGTTGGCCATATCGGTTTTGCCCGTCATGATCCTTCCTCCTGGATGTCGCCAACAATACCCACGGAAGCATTGGTTGATGTTTGTGAAACAAAATCATCGGCAACACCCGGTATGCTGTAATCATAGGCCCCACGATAAACCACTGGTAGCTTGGGCCCCCAATTGCCATGATGAGGCGGTGTATCTGGTGTGCACCATTCCAGCGATGCCGCTTTCCAAGGATTGTTGCCAGAAGGTTTTCCCTTGGTGAAACTGTGAATCAGGTTATAAATAAACAACATCTGAGAGATACCTACAACAATCGCCACGACGGTAATAAATTGATTCAAGGTGTAGGCGGATTGGGAAATAAACTCTATTCCCTCGAAAGAAAAATAGCGGCGAGGCATACCTTGAATGCCCAGATAATGCATGGGGAAGTAGATGAGGTAGGTGCCCACAAAGGTGATCCAGAAATGTAGCTGCCCAATGGTGTCATTTAGCATGCGTCCGGTGACTTTTGGGTACCAGTGATAGATGGCCCCAAATATCACCAGAATAGGTGCTACGCCCATCACCATATGGAAATGAGCAACCACAAAGTAGGTGTCCGACAGGGGGATATCCACAACAACATTACCTAGAAATAACCCCGTAAGGCCGCCGACCAGAAAGGTCAGAATAAAGGCCAGGGCAAACAGCATTGGCACGGTAAAATGGATGTCACCTTGCCATAGGGTAAGAATCCAGTTGTAGACTTTGAGTGCGGTAGGAACTGCAATAACCAGTGTTGTAACTGCAAAGAAAAATCCAAAATACGGGTTCATTCCACTTATGTACATATGGTGTGCCCAGACGACAAAACTCAAAGCTCCGATGACCACTATGGCCCACACCATCATTTTGTAACCAAAAATAATTTTGCGGGAATGGACACTAATAATGTCCGATATGATTCCAAATGCGGGCAGGGCAACGATATAAACTTCGGGGTGACCAAAAAACCAGAAGAGATGCTGAAATAGAACGGGACTTCCACCACTGTGCGACATCTGTTGGCCTAGAGACATCATCTCCGGCATAAAAAAACTGGTGCCGATGGTTTTATCCAACAACATCATTATGCCGCTGACAAATAGCGCAGGGAAGGCCAGTAATGCCAAAATGGTAGCGGTAAAAATACCCCACACTGTGAGGGGCATGCGCATCAGCGTCATCCCGTGGGTGCGTGCTTGTAACACCGTAGTGACATAATTGAGACCACCCATGGTCGTGGCGACAATAAATACTATCAGTGATATCAACATCAGAATGATGCCCCATTCCGTTCCTGGCGTGCCCTGGGATATGGATTGGGGTGGGTAGAGTGTCCAACCGGCCCCAGTGGGGCCGCCTGGTACAAAGAAGCTGGAGATCAGAATTATTACTGACAGTAAATAAACCCAGTAGCTGAGCATGTTAACAAAAGGAAAAACCATATCCCTCGCACCCACCATCAATGGGATCAGGTAGTTGCCAAAACCACCGAGGAATAGGGCCGTTAACAAGTAGATGACCATGATCATGCCATGCATAGTCATGTACTGATAATACTCACTGGCATTGATGTCTAGTACGCCGGGAAAGCCCAGTTGCATCCGCATTAATCCAGATAGGACGAGTGCAACCAGACCGACAGCAATGGCTGTCAGTGAGTACTGAACGGCGATGACTTTGTGGTCTTGGCTCCAGATATATTTTGTCCAGTAACTTTTGGGTTCATGGAGTACTTCTCGTTCTGCATCTTCTGCGTAAGCCATACTTAATCCTGAGGGGTAATGTTTTTATTCATGGGAGTGTCTGCCTGTGGTGCTGATATCTCATCGCTGGTTAGAGATTGAATATAGGCGGTGATAGCTGACAGTTGTTCTTCACTGAACTCGTAGGCGACCATTACGGGTGGATAACCACGCACGATTTTAGCTGAGGGATTGACAATGGATTCCTTAATATAGGGGGCATCAACGCTGAGGGTAGCGCCATCGGACAAGGTTTCGGTTGTTCCGTAGAGTCCCAGCCATCCCGGTCCTAAACTTTTACTGCCATCTACACTGTGACAAGCAATACAGCCTCGATTTTGGGCTAATTGCTGTCCTTGCTCTGCTAGTCCATCATTGGTGTTACTCGTTAACATTTCGGAAAATGTAGGTTGCTGGGATAACCAGATGTCGAACTCTGGCTGAGAGACGACCACTAGATGCCCACGCATATTGTAGTGGCCTACACCACATAATTCTGCACAGAGAGCCTGGTAACGACCGAGGAGTGTGGGGGTTGCCCAAAAGCTGGTGACAATGCCTGGGATTAAGTCCATTTTGGACCGCAATTGCGGCACATAGAAGTTGTGCAATACATCGATTGAGCGCAATAAAAAGTTTATGGGTTGATCTATAGGAAGACGTAGTTCATTCGTGTGTATTAATCGATCGTCCTGACCATTTGGATCTGAGGGATTGATGCCGAATTGGTTTTTTGGACCAATATGCTTGACGGAAGTGGTGCCGAGCAGACCATCATTACCGGGAAACCTGAATGCCCATCTCCACTGCTGGCCAAGAACTTCTACGTTCATTGCGTTATCAGGGGGCTTAACAAACTGACCATATACCACCAACCCGGGTGCCAGCAGGGCGCAGATGCCTATGCTGGTGACAGCTATCAGCCAGCCTTCCAGTTTTTTATTGTGTGATCCGTGATGAGCGGTATGGCCCTCACGGTGCCGGTAACGTACTAGGCAATAAATAAGGAAGAACATGATTGCGACAAAAAACAGTCCGCAGACTAGAAAGGTGATGCTTAGTATTTCATCCATGGATCCCCAGTTAGAAGCGAGGACTGTTTGTTGCCAGGGATTAAGAAAATGGAAGACGACAGAGGCTATGACCAGTAACGTAATGACTATCGCTGCTAGCATGAGCGCCTCCCTGCGGTTCTAGTCGTTTGCAGAATACCTATCAGAGTACCTGTCAGAGCACCTATGTAGGTGATGGCAGGAGAATATAATGGCTTTAGTTCCACTGGCCTGCTTGCTAGCATTAGACCGGGAAAGCTATTCCATAATAATATTGGCTGGACTAACACCTTATTCACGAGACCGCCTCCATAGGGGCTAATAGTTGATCGCGTTAAATAGGGTTGTGAAAACAAACAACTGAGGTTGTGGTGCTTAATAAGACATAGTGGTGAGAAACCTATAACGAGGGTACCTCGATTACAATTTCGTCACGCTGGGAGTCACCACCAACTCATGGATAACAGCACTGTTTTCAGAAACCTAACCCTTTCGCTTCTCATGAAGGTTAGAAGAGGAATGGACGGTACGCAAATACAATGCTGACCTTTTATGGATAGTCATGGGCTCAATCGATCAATTCATCCGTTCGGGCAGCTAAAATAAAATCATTACGGTGTAATCCGCCAATTTTGTGAGTCCACCATGTGACCCTCGTTTTTCCCCACTCAACCAGTATTGCTGGGTGGTGGTTAGCAGTTTCAGCTAGCTCTCCAACTTTATTAGCAAAGGCCATGGCATCAACAAAACTCCCAAAGGTGAACAACCTTTCAAGCTGTGGAATGCCGTCCCTAATTTCTATGTTCCAGTGTGGGATTTCTGCGAGCAGAGTAGTTAGTTCGTGCTCTGGTACAGTTGGAGCATCTGTGCGGCAGGCTTCACAGGATTCCTTAGATAATGGGGGGGATAATGGCTGGGACAGTGGCATGACAATTCTCCTGTTATAGGAGCTAGTTTAGTCCAATAGTAGATTTATAGGCAGTTTTTGGGTTTAGGTAGGCCGGCGATCTTGGCTGTTACCCGTGCTGGACTGGGAGGGAACAACTGCATGAGGTAAATGCTGCGAGCCTTACTGATATCTAGGTGTGTACCGACGTATTTGATCAGTGGGCGCATGGACGGTGAAAAACCGTATTCTGAATAAAACTGACGGGCGACTTGAAGGATTTCCCTGTGCGCATCCGTCAGCACAATGCTTTCTTCTTCGGCTAACTGCCTGGCCCTAAGGTCGGACCAGGCATCAAGGTTTTCGAGATAGTTTTTGATGCTGTTAGCTCTTTGATGCAGTGTCTTCTGTCGGTGATTAGTCGCTGCTTAGACCCAGCAGGTGCAACAAACTGGTGAAGACATTGAAGAGCATAACGAAGAGGGTCACAGTGGCAGAGATATAGTTGCGCTCACCGCCATGAATAATGGCACTGGTCTGCCACATAATGATGCCGGAGGCAAGTATGAGGAATACACAGGAAATTGCCAGTGATAGCCCCTGAATTTGCAGGAAGACGTTGGCTATTGCTGCAACAAAAGCCACGATAATGCCGGTCATTAAAAAGCCGCTCATAAAAGAGAGCTCTTTACGAGTAATGAGTACATAGCCGGAACAGGCAAAGAAGATAAGGGCTGTGCCACCCAAGGCGGTCATAACGGTTTCTGCCCCGGAAGTTGCTAGATAATAGCTAATAATGGGACCTAGGGTAAAACCCATCCAGCCTGTCAGTGCAAAGACCCAAAAGAGCCCGGCAGTGCTGTTCTTATTCTTCTCTACCATCCATAGACAGCCGATATAGGGTAACAGCATCCACAAGCCCATGAAGGGTGCATTAACAGCGATGGCCACCCAGCTCATTGCTGCGCTGAAAGCCAGCGTCATGGAAAGCAATAGGTAGGTATTGCGCAGTACTTTGGTGACGGCGGGGTCGAGTGCGGTGGAGACAATCGCTTTATCGTAGGCCATACCTAAATTTTCCTCTTTAATTGAATCGTAATGTTGGACACATCTTACAAGCTAGAAGTTTCAAATCAATCAGCAAGACAGGGTTATACGCATAAAGAGAGTGATTTAGTAGGGTTTTTTGTCGTGTTTTGTGTAGGGCTTAGTCGGGTCTACACAGGTTATGCTGGGCAAAACAGCATCCAGGCGAACTATTCGATATCGAAGAACTTGAGTATGGCATCCTTTTGGGCCATGCCATCTTTATAGCCTAGATCGAGTAAATTACGACAAAACCCTCGGGAAAACATGACATAACTCGCGGCACTAACACCGCCACCTTGGGTGGTTGCTCCCGTTAATCTCAGAAAGATTTTGATGCTCTTTGGTAGTTCGTGAAGGTAGTCAGAAGCGAGCTTGTCGATGGGTTGCGATGGTAAAATGGCCAGAAATTCTACCGGCCTAAGATCACCTACACCTCTTTTCTCCCGCTCTTCTTCGGTCATTTTTTCAGCGAGCCGATTGATACTTTTTAAGGTTTCCAGGTCACCTTCAATACTATCGATAAAGGCGCTGTTAAACATATGGCCAATGATTTGTGCAATAGACGGCGAGTGCTTGATTAGTGGCTGCTGGCCTTTATGAATGGGGTTGTCACTGACACCGATGACAAATATCTTCTCTGCGCCAAGGTGTAAGGCCGGACTGAGTGGTTTCAACTGCCTGACGGCGCCATCACCAAAGTATCGATCGCCGATTTGTATGGCGGGGAACAATGTGGGGATGGCCGAGGAGGCCATTAGGTGGTCTATGGTGAGGTCGGTATGAACACCAATTCGTCTGGATCGCTCCCAGGGTTCGTGTGCTTCAGTTCCCTGAAAAAAAGTTACCGACTTACCGGTACTGTAACTGACAGCAGTAATACTGACAGCCTCGAGTTCACCACTGGCGATAGCCTCTTCCACGTGGCGGAAACGAATATAATTTTCCAGTAGCACTCGCAACGGGGTGTTATCCAAAAGCGCTTTAGGTTTGCCCAGCGCATAGCCGCTGTGGAAAAACGAGAAAAACATATTGAGACTGTTTTTCAGCACCCCAAAAAAGTCTGTTCGATAGACGCTCTTGGCATCTAGTTGTCGCCAGATGGCTTCCAGTTTTTTGATGCGCAAACGAAAGGGGCCTGCACGCCCGGCAATAGCGAGGGTATTGATAGCCCCTGCGGAGGTACCGCAAATGATGGGGAAGGGATTGTTGGTCTCTTTGGGTAGTATCTCTGCAACTGCTTTGAGTACGCCCACTTGATAGGCCGCCCTGGCTCCGCCCCCAGAAAGGACTAATCCAATTTTTGCCTTGCCGTTATTTTTTTTACCCATGACTGAAACCAATACTGAAGCCAAAAAGCGGTTATCACAAAAGTGGTTCTATTCTGGGGTAGAAAACCTGAATCGCCAACCCTGAAAGTTGAAAAATCACAAGACTGTTTGCTCTGACTCGGAATTTAATCAGAGTGATTGGCGATAGGGCTATACTAGAGTCAGTTTTATTATGAGTAATGTGTTCGTAGACAAGGATGTCTCGTATGTTTGCTGTATACAGTTTTGCTCTTGGGATTTTCTCTGTTGGACTTTGGCCTCAATTACCTGGGATACCCTGGTTAATAGGAATTTTTTTCGCCTGTGTTTTTATGCATGCGTTACGTTTCAAGCTATTTGTCTTTTTTGTGTGGGGTATTCTTTATGGTGTTTGTTGGGGGCAGTATGCGCTGTCCCATCAGTTGCCTGAGGAGGTTAGTCCGTCCGATTTTTTAGTGACGGGCGAAGTGGTTGGGCTACCGGTAAGTGATGGTCACCGGGTTCGGTTTAATTTTCGACTTAGGGGTGACGATACGCCCCATGACCTCAAAATGTTACGTCTCAGCTGGTATTACCATGATGCTACATTGATACCTGGTCAGGTGTGGCGGTTGCGTGTGAGGCTGCGAAGGCCCAGAGGCACGGTTAACCCAGGTGGTTTTGATTATCATGCCTGGCTGATACGGCAGGGCATTTCTGCCACCGGCTATGTGAGAGACACCGAAGAAAATCGCATTATTTCCTACCATTCTTCTGTAAATAGTCTGCGCTTTCAATTGCGTGAGGCTATTCAGTCATTGCCGGTTGATGAGGGTGGTAAGGCGTTAATTCTTGCCCTAACACTTGGCGATCGGTCATTGATATCATCCCAGCTCTGGGACAGGTTAGCGCTATCCGGTGTTGTTCACCTAGTGGTGATATCTGGGTTGCATATAGGTCTTGTGGCATTGCTGAGTTATAGCCTGGGGGCGTTATTGGCCAAGCTCCTGGGGTTGTTTGGCCGGCCATTTACTGTCCGTTATTGGGGAAGTGTTTTATCCCTGATCGTTGTAATTTTTTATAGTGCCATGGCGGGTTTTAGCTTACCGACTCAGCGCGCCTTGATCATGGTAGTTGTAGCTATTGTGGTGTTACTCATTAATCGCCATGTGAGTCGTGGTTTGGGATTCGGAGCTGCATTAGCCGGTGTGGCCATGGTTGATCCCCTTGCCATTTTTGGTGCAGGTTTTTGGCTGTCATTCGGGGCTGTTGCTGGTTTGTTATGGTTGGTGCCTAAGACTATCCACAGATCGCACTGGCAGACTTTGTTAAAGATTCAGTGGCTGGTTTTTGCCGTATTACTGTTGCCATTAATGGTTTGTTTTTTACCCATTGCCTGGTTGTCCCCTCTGGTGAATTTAGTAGCAATTCCCTGGGTTAGTTTTCTGGTAGTGCCTCTATGTTTATTGGCTGCAATCACTTTTCCTATGAGTACCACGCTCTCTGGTTGGTTCTGGCGTGCTGCTGGATGGCAATTGGAACTTTTCATAACGATGATAGAGGCAGTGCCTTCTCTGGATTTCCTCCCTCGATATTCTCCATGGCCACTTTCGGGGCTCATTGTTTATACATTGGTTCTGGTTGTTGGCCTCATTTTATTGCCGCGCGGTATTCCGGGTCGGTATCTCTGTGTGCCATTGGCACTGAGCCTTTTGTTGATACCTTCTGGTCATTCACACCCTCTGGTTGTGACGGTACTGGATGTGGGGCAGGGGTTGTCTGTAGTGGTTCAAACCCGTCACCACACACTGGTTTACGATACGGGAACCAGTTTCGATAAAGGCTTCAGTACAGGGAGTGCCGTGGTAGCGCCTTTTTTACGAAGGCAGGGGGCTTCAGTATTGGATATGCTGGTTGTCAGTCATAGTGATAATGATCATGCTGGCGGTACGGCCGGGTTGTTAGGGCAGTTTTTACCATCACAGCTGTATGTGGGTGAGGTGCTCGATCTGAGTGAGGTTCATGAGCAGGATGAGATCAGCTCTGAATTTTGTCGAAGCGGTAAAACATGGGTGTGGGATGAGGTGATATTTAGCTTTCTCCATCCAACGAAACAAGGGGAAAGTAGCAATAACAACCGTTCTTGTGTGTTGCAAATACAATATGCTGATCAATCAATTCTTCTACCCGGTGATATCGAAGCGGTGGTAGAACGTCGGCTGTTGAACAATCCTCAACTGGCTACGCCCGTGATCTTACTTGTCGCACCACACCACGGCAGTAAAACTTCATCCTCTAATGATTTCGTGAAGCACTTGAGTCCAGCCAATGTCGTATTTTCGGCGGGTTATCAACACCATTTTGGACATCCTGCATCAGCTGTGACAGAACGCTATCAACGGCAAGGTTCAAGGCTGTGGAATACGGCTGAGTCCGGCGCTTTAACATTTACGTGGAGTGATTCGGGACTTATCTCGGTGACAGAAGCGCGTTCTCAGTCCAGACGATATTGGTATTGATCAGCATGATGGCCTTCAGCGTAGTCAGTTTCGGGCTATTTAAAATACACTCGTATTCTTTAGCTTGGAGCTCTGTGAACCGTTTCTCGTAAACCTTAATCAACCTTTAAATATCCGGGTTAAAGGTACTTGGCTATCATCGAATGTGGTACAGTTTTGGCCTGTTTTACACAGGTTGGGGGGCGGACGTGTACGAACTTGTTGTTGCTGGTGGCTGGCTAATGCTGCCAATTATTCTTTCATCAATTGTTGCCATTGCGATTGCCTTTGAACGGTATTGGACACTACGTCCGTCAAAGGTTATTCCTCCAACCCTGTTGGGTCAGGTGTGGCATTGGCTTAAACAGGATCAGTTGACCAAGGAAAATATCCATCAACTCCGTAGCTCCTCTTGCCTGGGAACGATTCTGGCAGCCGGTATTAGTAATTCTGGTCATGGTCGCGAAGTGATGAAAGACAGTATTGAAGAAGCTGCTTGTCAGGTGGTTCATGAGCTGGAAAAGCATTTGGCCCCGCTGGGCACTATTGCTGCTATTGCACCATTACTTGGTCTACTGGGCACCGTCATCGGTATGATCAAAGTTTTTACCGCCATTATGATTGAGGGGACCGGTAATGCAGGTGTATTGGCTGGGGGTATTTCTGAAGCACTGATTACTACTGCAGCTGGTTTGAGCGTGGCTATTCCAGCGCTGATCTTCCACCGTTTCTTCGAACGAAGGGTGGATACCTTGGTCGTCGAAATGGAAGACCAGGCCATAAAGCTTGTGGATGCCTTGCACGGTGATCGTGTTTTACGCCCTGAAGACGTGCGCGTAAAAGAGGCCCATACTGCGTGAGGTTTCGGCGTCAGAAGAAGGTCGATAACAATGTAAATCTGACACCGCTGATTGATGTGGTGTTTCTGTTGCTGATTTTCTTTATGGTATCCACCACCTTTACCAAAGAGTCCCACTTGATTCTTGACCTTCCTGAAGCTGATGGCGAGGTGGTAGAAACACCAGCCGACGGCATAGAAATTCTGATTGGCAAGAATGGTGACTACACCATTAATGGTAAGCAACTCATCAACCGTCAGCTCAAGACCCTGATGAAGTCACTGGAAGAAGTCTCCTTAGGTAATACTGAATTACCCCTGACGATTACGGCTGATGCTAATACTTCTCACCAATCGGTGGTTACAGCCATGGATGCAGCGGGTAAAATAGGCTTTGTTCATCTAAAAATAACAACAAAACAGCCTGACGAGGAGTCATAGTGGCGAAGTCCATACCCGAACCCGATCACCCGCAAATGTCTGGGCTAGCGGTTTATTTAAGACTACTTTCTTACCTCAAGCGTTACTGGGGTATTTTTTTACTGAGCGTTATTGGGTTAATGCTATTTTCCGCAATGGAAATCGCTTTCGTTGATTTGTTTGGTTATACCGTCAACACAATCAATGCCTTGTCGGTTGATGATGCGACAACGTCAGCGCAAGTTCTCAATGTTGATACAGGCTTCACTGCGACTCTGGCGAGTTGGATAGGTGGTGAAGACGCTATTTCGAAAAGTCGGTGGATTATTCCACTGCTAATGTTTTGTATTGCCGTGGTCCGAGGATTAGGTTTCTTTGTGGGCGGCTATTTCATGACCTATGTGGCTCAAATTCTGGTTTTTAATCTCCGTACAGAAGTATTCAATAAATACACTCGGCTACCAAGCAGTTATTTTGATGCCAGTATGTCTGGCCACCTAGTGACTCGAATGACTTTTCACGTTTCTCAAGTGACAAGTGCTGCCACAAGTTCTTTAAAGTTAATTATCCGTGAAGGCGCACTGGTTATCGGGTTAATCAGCTATTTGTTTTACATTAACTGGCGATTGGCGGCTATCTTCGTAATTGTATTGCCAGTCATTGGCTTCGTTGTCACCATCGTGAGCAAACGTTTTAGATTGTTAAGTCAGCGTATTCAGTCCTCTGTCGGTGATGTGACCCATATTACTCAGGAGGTGGTAAACGGCTACCGGGAGATGCATCTTTTTGGTGGCGTGGAGTATGAACAGCAGCGCATGCGGGATGTGACTAAATATAATCGCCGCCAGCACATGAAAATGGCGGTTGCTGAGGGTATCAGCTCGCCGATTATTCAGATGCTGGTGGCCATGTCGTTGTCATTGTTAATGTGGCTTGCTTTGGACCCGGTAGTGCTGGCCGATATGAGTGGTGGTGAATTTGTTAAGTTTTTGGGCTCTGCAGCGCTGTTGGCCAAGCCCATACGCCAGTTGTCTGAAGTAAATAGGAGTATTCAACGGGGCGTTGCTGCGGCAAATACACTATTTGCCACATTAGACGAGATGGAAGAGCCTGATCATGGCACTGTGGAGCGCAGTGCGGTTAAGGGGGCATTTGAATTCAAAGACGTTAGTTTTGCCTACTCGGCTGAAGTGGGTAATGTCATTAATGGTATAGACCTAAAGGTGGCTGCTGGAGAAACCATTGCACTGGTGGGGCGGTCTGGCAGTGGTAAAACCACTTTGGTCAGTTTGATTCCTCGTTTCTATAACCATGGAGAAGGAAAAATTCTGCTTGATGGCATGGATGTAAATGACTATAAGCTAGAAAACCTGCGCAGCCATATCGCCCTGGTTTCACAAAAAGTCACCCTGTTCAACGATACGGTGTATAACAATATTGCTTATGGTGCTCTTGCGAAGTGCTCACCGGAAGAAGTCCGCGCTGCAGCCAAGGCAGCCCATGCTTTGGAGTTTATCGAGAAGTTGCCCGAGGGCTTTGAGACCCCCATTGGTGATGAGGGCGTGATGTTGTCCGGGGGCCAGCGGCAGCGTCTGGCCATTGCCAGAGCGCTATTAAAAAATGCACCCATTTTAATCCTGGATGAAGCTACCTCAGCATTGGATACAGAATCTGAACGGCATATTCAGGCGGCATTGGATGAGGTCATGCAAGGTCGAACCACCTTTGTTATCGCACACCGTCTAAGCACCATTGAAAATGCTGACCGCATCCTGGTGATGGATCAGGGAAAAATTGTTGAACAGGGCACTCATCAACAGTTGCTGGCATTGAAAGGCCGTTATTCTCAGCTTCACAGCAAGCAGTTTTCTGATGAATCGTAACCCGCGTGATGGTTGTTAACTAAACCCTATGAGCTTTTCTACGTCACTCGAAAGGGCATGGAATCGTCGTATAAGTTGGACGCTTATCCTAGTGCCATTTTCGTGGCTGTTTCGACTGGTCGTCAATATTCGTCGATATTATCACCAACAACTGGTCCCTAATTCTTCTTTGAAGATACCAGTGATTGTCGTGGGGAACATTACTGTGGGTGGCACGGGAAAGACCCCGTTACTCTTGGCCTTAGTGGCGCACTTTAAACAGCAGGGTTATCGACCAGGCGTTATCAGCCGAGGTTATGGGGGTAATGCATCGGAGTACCCCATACTGGTGACCACAACAGAGTCAGCTGCTGATGAGGTGGGCGACGAGCCATTACTGCTCGCCAGTGCTTGCCCAGTCGTTGTTGACCCTGATCGGTATAGGGCCGCTTTGTCCCTCATGGAGCAGACCAATTGTGATCTGATTCTGAGTGATGATGGGCTACAGCATTACCGGCTGCCCAGAGATATTGAGATTGTTGTTGTGGATGGAGGTAGGG
>DRHD01000006.1 GCA_011049795.1 Porticoccus sp. | reverse complement strand
TAGTATCAATGAGTTATGCAGTCTTCGCAATTGAGTTCGTTACCGTAGTACAGAGACTGGTACAGAGAAAACACCCCTCATTGAGTTCGCTGGACTCATGACAAGATTGGTAAGAGATAGAGTGGAAGGCGTCTAGTAAAGTCTGGGAAGTCCACGTATCGTGGTAGTTTGCCTAGGGAGGTTTGTCGTGGGTCGAATAGCCAGTATATTGGGTAAGCTGTGTGTGCTGGCCGGACTATTCCAGTATCCATCTTTAGTTCCTGCAGACGCCACGGATCTCAATCATCTTGGATTGAGATCCGATACAAGTCTTAACAGCATGGATGGACGCCGAAAGCCAGGCTCTCATATTAAAATATTCTTACCCTATCTTCCTTATCTCGCCATATCTCACTCGGTAAACTCCGGCTTTGTCAGGCCGGCTGATAACGAGCGCGGCTGGGAGTACGACCTGGCGGTATCGCACACGAAAATCAGTGACAAAGTCTACGAATTCGAGTTGCGTAAAGGGGTCAGGTTTCACGATGGAAGCCCTTTTAATGCCGACGCCGTATTGCTCAACATGCAGTATTTTAAAAAAAAACCCTACACCTATACATCTATCGATCAGGTCTTTGATCGAACAGAGAAAATGTCAGAGTATAGGGTTCGTATCCATCTAAAGAAAAAGTATGGCTTATTTATGTATGACGCCATGTGGATACATTTCTATACCCAGGACTACCTTGAAAAATACGGCTGGAATGGAAAGCCTACTGCACCAAACTTGGCCGCACCGGGTCTTTATTCAATCGGCCCCTATATTTTGAAAAAAGGCTACGTGGAAGGAGATCGGAATTCTTCAGTCGTAGAGTTAGTGGCAAACAAGGACTATTGGGATCCCCGTTTTCCTAAGGTAGATAAAATCACTATCTATTTGGACTTACAAACTGAATCGGCTGTTTCCGACATATTAAGTAGGGAGGGGGCACTTGACGTAATGCCAATCCCATTTTCGTACGAACTACCTACGGTTTTGTCAAAGTTTGGAAAACTAGTGCGATCTCCATCAACCAACAATTACTCAGTACACATTAATATGATTAATGGAAACCCTCTTCTACAGGAAAGAGAAGTAAGGGAGGCTCTCAATAGAGCGATTGATCAAGAGTCGCTGCTGATGCTATCCATGAACGGGGAGGGAGAGTACTCCCCAACAATGGTATCTCCAAATTTTTATGGTGTTAGAAAAGCAAGTAATAACTTACAGTC
This sequence comes from Porticoccus sp., assembly GCA_011049795.1. The sequence goes on along the minus strand of DRHD01000006.1, from coordinate 5,345 downwards.
GCATTCCTTGATTGAAAGCCCGCTATCTCCCAAAGTCAGGAGTGACCTGATTGCAACGATCAAAAAGCACCAAGTCAGGTATGGAATGAATCCCGACGAAAAGTTGAAGCTGAAGTTTTTGGTCCAAGAGAGTTTTCTATATTTGATTGGCGACATAAAATATTTTCTTGAGCTCATCCACATCGACCTTCAGGTAGAAGTGGTAGGCGAAGAAAAAAACATATTTGACCAACTGCTCAACACAAGGGATGGTCTTAATACAACGAGCTATGATTTATTGATTTGGGCTAACTATGACTGGATAAGGCACCCATGGACAGCACTCTTTGTGTATCGTCCAAGCAGTGTTTGGTCGACGATAGGCCGCGATACGTATTTAGAGGAAACGCTATCATTGTTGCAACAAACCGATATAAAAGATTTGGAATATGTGCCTCTGCTTAAGTCAATTATTCAATACGTCTATCGCCAATCCTACATGCTGTTCTTGCCTAGTCCGAATAAAGTACTTGCCTTCAATAAAGAGGTTAGTTACAAGCCAAGGCCGTCTGCGTTTATCCCACTGTGGGAAATTGAAGTAAGTGACAATCACTGGTCAGTTAGGGATGGACCATACCCGGCACATCTAAAGAATCCTGTTGAAATTACTCATCATTAATTGAGGGCTGAATGGAATGGAACCTGTATCGGATAAGGGGCTGTCGACACGGATACTAGCGCTATTTATTTTTACCACCTCGGTGCTAATTTTTCAGGGCGTATACAATATTTTCAGCCTGGACGGTGTCAATAATTCCATAACTAAAGTTTATGATTCAGTGAGTCAGGTGAGTATCGTATCCTCAGAAATTTCACTGCCAATTTCTGAGTTGCGACAACTTTCTATGGGTTTGGTATTAGCGCCCAATGATGCACTGAGGGAAGAGCTGAAGGTAAATGTTAATCAACTACAAAAGAAGACTGATCTTCAGTTGCGAGATGGCGCTGGGGTCGTGTTTGCCAGTGCTGAAGCCAGTCGGCTTTATGGCAATATTCTCTCGGCCTGGAAGGGCTATTCATTGGCAGTTGATGTCACGAAAGCTTATGTCAATGAGGGTGTTCGTATTGCCGCATTTATCAGCGTAACGGCCCACGAAAAAAAAATGTATGACCGAGTGACCCTGGCGGTCGGGGCTTACAATGCCTACCAGGTGAAAATCAGCACGGAGACATTTAAAGCTGCACAGGAAAATGCTCGCCTAGCGTTTTGGGCGGTGGTAATTACGACCGTAGTCGAAGTTCTTATACTAAAGGCGATTCTAGCCTACGTAATAAATCTTGTTCGAAAGTATGTTGCTGAGAGGAGAAAGCATGCCGAAGAGGTAAAAAGCAAACGCCAAGTTATGGAAGAATCCATACGATTAAAGAAATCGCTAAGGGAGAGGGTTGAGGCTGATGAGAAACTTCGTCACTTGCGCAACTATTTATCTAATATTATCAATTCGATGCCATCAGTTCTAATTGGCGTGGACCTGGAAGGCAACGTTACCCAGTGGAATAGTGGCGCAGTTGAAGAAACTGGAATTAGCGCCGAAGAGGCTCTTGGGCAACCATTGTCAAAGCCCTTTCCCAGACTCTCAGATGAAATGCAAAGGGTTCGTGACGCTATTGATTCTCGTCAAAAACAGGTGGTTCCTCAGCAACAGTATGAACAAAATGGGGTAACCAGACTCTCAGAAATGACTATTTATCCTCTAGCCACAAATGGTGTTGAGGGGGCCGTTATCCGTTTGGATGACATCACTGAAAAGAATGCCAATGAATTAGTTCTACGTCGTGCTCAAAAGATGGAAGCGATTGGCCAGCTCACAGGGGGGATTGCCCATGATTTTAATAATATATTGGGAATTGTTATCGGTAATCTCGAGTTGTTGAAACTATCTATTCACGAGAATGAAAAGGCACAGGAAAGAATTGATAGTGCACTGAAAGGAGCAGAAAGAGGGGCTGACATTACTCGTAAGCTGCTGCAGTTTTCTAGACATAAAGTTAAAGAGAGCGAGCCTGTAGACATAAACACGATACTGGAAGGCATGGATGAACTTGTGGCCAAATCACTAACAGTATCTATTGAGGTCAATACAGATCTTACCGAGGGTGTGTGGCCTGTCAATATCGATGCTGGTGATTTTGAGGACTCCATATTAAATCTATCGCTCAACGCCAAAGATGCAATGCCTGATGGTGGCTGCCTTAATATTGAGACCTCAAATAAGGTATTGGATCAGAGCTATGTTTCTTGTAATCCCGGCAGTAAAACGGGAGAGTATGTCATGGTGTCAGTGGGTGACAGCGGCATAGGCATGAACGATGAGACTAAAAATAGTGTTTTTGAGCCGTTTTTCTCAACGAAGAAATTGGGTAGGGGTACTGGTCTTGGCTTAAGTATGGTTTACAGTTTTGTTGAACGCTCGGGAGGTCATATTAATATTTACTCTGAGGTGGGAAAGGGCACTACATTCAATATTTTCCTACCGAGAGCGGTAGTTGAGACCCCGAATGTTACCAGCCCTAAGAATTCAAGCTCGGAAATGCCTGGTGGTACGGAGACCATTTTGGTAGTCGACGACGAAGATGCCCTGCTGGACATCGCAAAAGATTATCTGAATTATCTTGGCTACACGGTGGTAACTGCCTCCAATGCAGAGCAGGCAGTAAAGATACTCGAAGAAACCGACTCTATCGATATGGTGTTCTCAGATATTATTATGCCCGGTGATATGGATGGTTATAGCTTGGCGGGCTATATCCATGAAAAATATCCAGAGTACAAAATTTTACTGGCTAGTGGGTTTGCCAAAAAAGGAGGTGAGCTTATTGCCGGAACCAACGATTACCTTACTAAATTAGCTGAAGGTCGCTTGCATAAGCCCTATAACCAGGCGGAACTGGCCATCGCCGTGCGTCGTGTACTAGATGATGATGTGTGATTTTCCTTTCGTGTGTTTTGATTGATCTTGACGATTACTTAGCTGATCGAAGGCTGGGTGCGTCGTCTTTCAGTGATGCGTGCAAGCCAAGTGAGTTATGCAGGCCTCGCAATGGCGTCCGCGTTTGGCACAAAAGTGGGTATAGAAACAAGCCCCTTCACATTCCTCGTTAATTCTCCGTTAATCTCTAATTCATCTGTCATTCATTTGATCTCGCTATATTGCTGCGCTAAACGTGCAAACATAAATACATTGATGGAGAACAAAATGAACAAGGTAATATTAAGAACGTTGGTACTAGTGATTGGTCTTTCGATACTTGCTGGCTGTTCAACGGTCGGCAACGAAAGTTTGTCAAATGAGTCGCCAGAGTCTATTGGCAGGAAAATTCATGAAGGGCTTACCACCAAGCAACAACTTATTAGTATGCTCGGTGCACCCATGGAAACCACGTTTACTGATGGTGGGCTAGAGGTTATGACATACGAATACATACGACTTATGCCGCGGGCGCAAAACTTCATTCCCTACAACATTATCTCGCAAGTGTCTGATGGCAAAAAGAAAGAGCTTGTTATTCTTTTAGATGAAAACTCACTGGTTAAAAAGTTGGTGATGAATGTTACTGATACGCAAAAGCGATGGGGTGTTATTGAGTAGCGAGTGTTAATGGTTGGAATTGTTGAGGCCGAACTGCCGTTGTGGCGAGGATTTGCTGAATTGTTGGCTTGTGGCAAACGTTGACCCATAGCGGATCACTTGCTCGAATTATAGGCAGTATCGCCGCGTTCAGCAGTGCATGCCTAGTTAATTCGGAAAGTCATTTGCAAGTCATTGATTTTTATAGCCCCAAGTTTATGATAAGGGGGCTTAGGTTTATTGCTTTTAAGCTTTGGGGTGTTTTGGTTTTGTTCTCTCTATAAAGAGTCGATTGATAAATCAGAGAAGTAAATGCATAACAAGCACAGGCAAGCGACTTAGTTAATATTCACATCCACCTAAAGACATGGCAGTAACAACGATGAAGTTTTACGTAGTATGGAAAGGCCGGGAGACAGGAATCTTCACTGATTGGAATACCTGTAAGAGTCATGTCGATAAGTTTACTGGCGCCAAGTATAAGTCGTTTAAGACCCGTGCCGAAGCTGAAACTGCCTATAGAGGTACGAGCGTAGCGGTCCCAGCCAAAGGCTTATCTGTGAGCGGCAGCAAGCCAGAAACGCTCCCGAAGACCAGGAAAAAATCTACCGCAAAAACCCTTAAGACTTACACAGCTAAAGAGATTGCGGCGATAGAGGTTGATACCAAAATATTCACCGATGGTGGCTGTGAGCCTAATCCTGGGAAAGCTGGATCTGGCATTGCGGTCTATCATGATGATGTTGTTACCGAGCTTTGGTACGGCTTGTACAATCCAGCCGGGACTAACAATACCGCTGAGTTAAACGCATTGCACCAAGCTTTGATGATGGCAAAGGACATTATTGGCGAAGGGAAGTCAGTCGCTATCTTCTGTGACTCGAAGTACTCCATTCAGAGTGTCATCCAGTGGGCTATCGGCTGGGAGAAGAACGGGTGGAAGAAGAAAACCGGCGAAATTAAGAACCTCAAGTTAATCCAAGAAATGTTCGCATTGCATCAGACGATTAAGAAGGAGGTGCAGGTGCTTCACGTGAATGGCCACGTAGGTGTCGAAGGGAATGAGCTGGCAGACCGCATGTCAATTATGGCTATTGAATCACGTGAGCTTGATTTTTCGTTGTATCGTGGTGAAATGGACATTGAAAGTATCTTAGCGATGCGGACAGGGTAACTAAACTGAAGCTAAGGTCTGACTCCAGAGCTTAGCTTCAGTAACTTAGATTTGACTGGACGTTTCGATAGCCAGAACAATACGTTTCTGATCTCAATTAGCGCATACTGAACTCCTTGAACGGCAATGCCTGCGGCTGTTTGTGCCTACCTGTCGTATATACAAATCCATTTTTTAGCACTTTCTGAGCTAATGCTTTATGTGATTTTTGCTATAGTCAGTCTTATAGTCAATAACATTTTTTCGGGTTAAATCTTGTTGGTCTAAGGAGACAGTCGGATGGCGGTTCAAAAAAAACATATGCGTCTTGGTGAGCTGCTTATTGAACGCGGTGACATCAACTCGACGCAATTACAACAGGCGGTTACTCTGCAGCAAGAAAGACGCCATGCTGCCAAGGACCAAAACAAACCCATAGTAGGGGCGATCGCCCTCGGTGAAATCCTGATTGAATTGGGTTATATCCAACGGCAGCAACTTCGCAAGACACTGACATGGCAGCAAAAACTCCGCACGACAACCTTTGCTCTCGCGTTTTTAGCACCTCTGTTATCACCCTTAAG
>DRHD01000005.1 GCA_011049795.1 Porticoccus sp. | reverse complement strand
TACCAGAAGTTGAAGTTTTTCGGGGCGTAATACTCAGCCATATGAGTATTCCATGCCTTCATAATCGGCACCGACCAATCTTGATGTTCCTCCATACTCCTATGAGAGTGATGGTGTGATAGTCATTGGTGTAGATCAGGAGGCCGGTTAATGAAAGCGTTGATATCATTCCGTGATTGGGTAGATGCTCGGTTGCCGATTATGAAGGCATGGAATACTCATATGGCTGAGTATTACGCCCCGAAAAACTTCAACTTCTGGTATTTCTTCGGCGTGCTGTCGATGATTGTGCTGGTGATACAGTTGATATCCGGCATCTGGTTGTTGATGAGCTTTCAGGGTTCGGCTGAGACAGCTTTTTCTTCAGTTGAGTACATCATGCGTGATGTGGATTACGGCTGGATTATTCGATACATGCACTCTACCGGTGCCTCTGCCTTCTTTATCGTGATCTATCTACATATGTACCGTGGTTTGATCTACGGCTCTTATAAGCCACCACGTGAGTTAGTGTGGATTTTCGGTATGACCATCTATGTGGCACTGATGGCAGAAGCCTTCCTTGGTTATGTATTGCCATGGGGGCAAATGTCTTTCTGGGGCGCTCAGGTGATTATTTCCCTGTTTGGTGCGATCCCTGTGGTAGGTGAAGATATTGTGCAATGGGTGCGTGGTGATTACCTGATTTCAGGTATTACTTTAAACCGCTTTATGTCTTTACACGTGGTTGCTGTGCCAATCGTTTTGTTGGCCTTGGTTTTTCTGCATATTGTTGCGCTCCATGAGGTGGGTTCAAATAACCCCGATGGTGTTGAAATCAAGAAGAATAAGGATGCAAATGGTATCCCTCTCGATGGTATACCTTTCCACCCCTACTATACCGTTCACGATCTTGTGCCGATTGTGGTGTTCCTGTTTGTGTTCTGTTTCATCATGTTCTTCATGCCAGAAATGAATGGTTATTTCCTTGAGCACGCGAACTTTGAAATTGCCAATCCGCTGAAAACGCCAGAGCATATTGCGCCTGTTTGGTACTTTACGCCCTTTTATTCCATGTTGAGGGCGGTGCCAGATAAGCTTGCGGGCTTTGCAGTGATGGGGGCAGCAATTGCGATTATGTTTGTATTGCCTTGGTTGGATCGCAGCCCAGTGAAATCTATTCGTTACAAGGGCACCTTTAGTCGGGTAGCTGTACTGGTATTCGCGGCCTCATTTATCATTCTTGGTGTGCTCGGTGTTAAATCGCCGACACCAGAAAGAACATTGTTGGCACAAATCTGCGCTGTTCTATATTTCGGCTTCTTCTTGGCAATGCCATTTTGGACTAAGTGGGAGAAAACCAAGCCCGAACCAGCCCGAGTGACTATGGATGGTGGTATGGGTACCGGGAAGGCTCTCCTAGCCCTCTTTATTGTGCTCTTCCTGGCATGGGCACCGTTAAAAGCAGTGGGTTCTGAGTCAAACTTCGATTGTGGCACGATTCATTGTGATGAGTTTGAGGCAGAACTTGGCGATAAGCCTTCCCTGCAGCATGGTGCTCAGTTGTTTGTGAACTACTGCATGGGTTGTCACTCTGCCAAGTACTCTCGTTGGGAGCGGGTTGCTACTGACCTAAAAATTCCTAAAGGCTTGGCGATGGATAACCTGGTGCTTGCCAACCAAAAAATTGGTAGCTTGATGGATATCTCCATGCCGGCTGACAATGCTAAGCAATGGTTTGGCGCAGCTCCCCCCGATCTGACGTTGGTAGCTCGTGCGCGTTCTCCCGAGTGGCTGTATACCTATCTGCGTAATTTTTATGTAGACCCAACGCGTTCAGTTGGCGTTAATAATAAGGTGTTCAAGGATGTGGGCATGCCCCATGCGATGCTTGACCTTCAAGGTTTGCAGGCTTGTGCTCCTGGTCCTGTTCTGGCTCACAATGGTGGAGTCAAACGCGATCCTTTAACTCGCGAAGAAATTCTGGATGATGATTGTGGCCGTTACACTCTGATACAGGAAGGCAGTTTGTCTCCTGAAGAGTATGATGAAGCAGTTTTTGATCTGGTTAACTTCCTGACTTACGTTGCTGAGCCAATGGCAGAAGACCGTAAGCGTATTGGTATTTATACGTTGCTCTTTCTTGCCTTCCTGTTTATCTGGGTATGGTTACTAAATCGTGAATACTGGAAAGATATTCACTAATTGCTACGGGGGTGGTTGGATAGCAGCCACCCATCCAATTCCATCATCAATTTTGAGGTTTCAATATGGGGGTTGTTGCAAAACGATCTTCCATGACATTTTATTCTGACCCTAGTTGTCACTACAGTCACCGGGTTCGTATTGTCTTGGCGGAAAAAGGGGTTACTGTTGACATCGTAAACATCGATGACAAGGTAATACCTGAAGAAGTTCTAGAAATTAACCCTTATGCCTCACTGCCAACTCTGGTTGATAGAGAATTGGCATTGTATGAAGCTAAAGTGATGATGGAATATCTGGATGAGCGCTTTCCACACCCACCATTATTGCCGGTTTATCCGGTTGCCAGGGCGTTAAGCCGTCAGTTTATGCACCGGATTGAAAAAGACTGTTGTGTTCAGGTAGATAAAATTCTCAGTGATGAACGTAGTAAAGATGCTGATGAGGCGCGAAAGGAGTTGCGGGACAGCCTTGTGAGTATCGCCCCTATCTTCGCTGAAATGCCTTACTTTATGAGCGAAGAGTTCACTTTGGTAGACTGTTGTCTCGGACCCATCTTGTGGAGGCTATCCAGTCTGGGTATTAAGCTACCAAATAATCGCCAGACTAAGCCATTGCACGATTACATGCAGCGGTTGTTTGAACGAGAATCATTTCAGGAAAGCTTGTCCGAACTGGAAAAAGAAATGTAGAACTAATCTCGATCAATAAAGTGGTAATAAAAAAAGGGACATATACGGTCCCTTTTTTTGTAGAATGCCACTCGGGAAAGACGAGAGCGGATACCGCCCACATGAAAATGACATCAAACAGACCTTATTTGATTCGCGCTTTTTACGACTGGATTGTCGAAAATGAGTGTACGCCATACTTGGC
>DRHD01000004.1 GCA_011049795.1 Porticoccus sp. | reverse complement strand
GCCGTTACCTTCCAGTACAAACATGGGGTAGATGAGGTCGTCGGGTGTCAGTACAGACTCCCTGACCAGTCGGCGGGAAAAGTCATCGGCCCGGTTGCGACGCAAGCGAGTGTAGGGGAAGGCGCCGCGGGTGTGTGTAAAGCTCATGGCTGCTCCAGCTCAAAATTAGTACTGATATTAGTACTTATAAATGCACGGGCTATAACGCTAAGTCGCTAATCATACGGGGAAAAACCGATATTGCCCATGACTGTGGCTTGTTGTGGGTCAAGCAAGTATTTTGTTGTCGTGATGTACTATATTTAATACACTTGTTGAATGGATGACGTTAGAAAGCCAATCAAATGGATGGGTGGCAGCAAAGCGGTACTTGCTTCATTCCCAAAAGCAGTGATTCAAGAAGCCGGTTATCAGCTGGACAGAGTTCAGCTGGGGTTACAGCCTGACGACTTTAAGCCAATGAAGCAGTTAGGTAAGGGCATCAGGGGTATTGAGGAAGTCCGGATTCAGGATGCGGATGGTAGTGGCATTTATCGAGTCATGTATGTGGCAAGGTTTGAGGATGCAGTTTACGTACTTCATTGCTTTAGTAAGAAAACACAGAAAACCACCCAGCGTGATAAGGACATTACGGTTAAGCGTTACAAGGCCATGGTTGAAGAGAGGTCGCAGAAATGAGCAATGACAAAATGAACAGTATGACGAATATAACTAAGGGCTCAATTCTTGATGATCCTGAGTTATTTGATGCGGCGGAAAGAGAAGTGATCAAACTGAAAGTGCAGTTGTTCGATGATATTCGCCAATATATTGAAAACAATAAACTCAATAATACGGAATCGGCGAAGTTATTTAACGTGCAGCGTCACCGGATTATTGATATTCAAAAAGGTCGTATCAGTGGTTTCACTATTGATTACTTGGTGTCCATGCTTGCCCGTGTTGGACTGCATACTTTGGAACATAAGGCGGCTTAAAATAAAGACCGCCTTTCAAACTCCGTTATAGCGTTTTAAATACCTGCTCTGCCGCATCTAATGCAAATTGAATGTCTTCATCGGTATGTGCTGCGGACATAAAGCCTGCTTCGTAGGCAGCGGGGGCCAGATAAACCCCTGCATCCAGCATGCCGTGGAAGAACTTGCTAAAGCGTTCGGTATCACAGGCCATGACTTGCTGGTAATTGGTGACGGAGGCTTCACCGGTAAAGAAAATGCCGAACATGCTGCCCACGTGGTTGGTGGTCATGGGAATATTGGCGGCATCCGCGCGTTGCTGTAGGCCTTCTACCAGTTGGGTGGTTTTGGCAAACAGCGCATCGTGAAAACCGGGTTGTGAAAGCAGTTCTAAAGTTTTTAACCCTGCTGTCATGGCGACTGGATTACCCGAAAGCGTACCGGCTTGATACACCGGCCCCAGTGGAGCGATCTGCTCCATAATTTCTCGTTTACCACCAAAGGCACCCACCGGCATGCCGCCACCGATGACTTTACCGAGGGTAATTAAATCCGCATCAATATTAAAACGGCCCACGGCGCACTGGGGGTGAACCCGAAAGCCGGTCATCACTTCGTCGATAATCAGTAGCGCGCCACTGTGGGTACACTCCTCTCGGATGGTTTCCAGAAAGCCTTCCACGGGTGGTATGCAGCTCATGTTGCCAGCCACGGGCTCTAAAATAACGCAGGCTACATCTGAGCCAATTTCTGCAAAGGCTTTTTTGATGCTGTCGATATCGTTGTAGGTTAGCGTCACGGTGTGGTCTGCCAGTGAGGCGGGAACACCGGGTGAGCTGGGTACGCCCAAGGTTAAAGCGCCGGAGCCTGCTTTAATAAGTAGAGAGTCTGAGTGGCCGTGGTAGCAGCCTTCAAATTTAATAATTTTATCGCGGCCAGTGAAGCCTCGAGCTAACCGAATGGCACTCATGGTGGCTTCGGTGCCGGAGCTGACCATGCGAACCATATCCATGCCTGGGACTAGCTCACAAAGTTTATCGGCCAGTTCAATTTCTAGCTCGGTGGGCGCACCGAAGGTCATGCCTTTATCTAATTGTGCTTTGACGGCGGCAATCACGTCCGGGTGGTTGTGACCCAAAATCATCGGCCCCCAGGATTGCACGAAATCTACATAGCGGTTGCCATCGGCATCAAACAGGTATGCTTTTTCAGCACGCTCAAAAAATACTGGGGTGCCACCCACGGCTTTAAATGCGCGGACAGGAGAATTAACCCCACCGGGGATGTGTTTTTGGGCGGCTTCAAACAGTTGCTGAGATCGTTGCATGGATTTGGGCATGGGATTAGGCACAGGTTTAGACATAGTTTTAGTCTGGCTTTATTCTTGGAAATTAGGGGCGCTATTATCCTCGATTGTTGATGTCTGCGCCAATGGATGCAGGACAAGCCATAATAGAAAGTATGAGGGATAAGCAATACCGGCTAAAAGGATGTATGGATGAATGATATGAGTAAAGGGCAACCCGCGTGGCAGCCAATACTGGATTATTGGTTTGGCCAGGGTGTTGATGATGTGGATTGTGCCAACCAGAAGTCGAGTTTGTGGTGGGGGAAGTCTCCTGACGTGGATGCCGATATACGCGAGCGTTTTGAGCCAACGCTGCAACTGTTGGTCAATGGCGGTAACCGTTACTGGCTTCAGTTTCCGGAGAGTCGTTTATCCGCCATTATTGTGCTCGATCAGTTTTCCCGAAATATCTACCGAGACTCGCCCATCGCATATTCTGCTGACCTGTTGGCATTGAACTGGTGCTTGTCAGGCATTCACGACAAATTAGAAAAACAGCTCCGGCCTATTGAGCAAGTGTTCTTTTATCTACCCCTGGAACATGCTGAAGACCTTTCTTTGCAGCATCTGTGTGTGGAGAGGTTTCAGCAACTGGTGGAAGAGGTGCCGTCATCACAGCGGGAGACATTTGAGGGGTTTCTCGATTATGCGGAGCAACATGCCGCTGTGATCGAGCAATTTGGTCGATTCCCCCATCGTAATGAGGTGTTGGGGCGTGAATCTACACCTGACGAGCTGGCATATCTCGTACAGCCAGGCAGCGGCTTTTAAGCTGCCTAAATCAGTGTCGTTATGGGTCGCTAGTTAGAGTTTCTTGTGGGCGCTAAGCCCCTGCAAGATGTCCATGGGTAGTGGGAACACGATTGTCGAGCTCTTCTCACCCGCAATTTCGGTGAGGGTTTGCAAGTACCGTAACTGTATTGCCTCGGGTTGTTCTGCCAGCTTTTTGGCAGCATTAAGCAATTGCTCTGCTGCTTCGAACTCACCCTCCGCATGGATAACTTTCGCTCGTCTCACTCGCTCAGCTTCTGCTTGTTTGGCAATGGCGCGAATCATGCTCTCATCAAGGTCCACATGTTTGATCTCTACGTTGGACACTTTGATTCCCCAAGCATCAGTTTGTTGGTCGAGAATTCCCTGAATGTGGGTATTCAGTTTATCCCGAGAGGTGAGCATAGTGTCCAGTTCGTGCTGCCCAAGTACTGAGCGCAAGGTGGTTTGAGATAACTGGCTGGTGGCTTCATAGAAGTGCTCCACCTGAATGATGGCCTTCTCCGGGTCGACTACTCGGAAATACACCACGGCATTTACTTTCACCGATACGTTATCCCGGGAGATCACATCCTGAGTGGGCACATCCATGACGATGGTGCGTAAATCCACCCGTACCATTTGCTGGATGATGGGGATGACAATGATCAGCCCCGGACCTTTTACTTTGTAAAACCGGCCCAGTAAAAAGATGACGCCTCGCTCATATTCCCTCAGAACCCGGAACATGTAGGCGATCAAGGCGATCACTATTAGAATAATTGTTGCTGTAAAGTAGAATCCAGGGATCATGGCGGTGTCACCTTTTCTGTGTTGAGTGTCAGACCTGTTGTTCCGGTAATACGTACAGTGTCGCCGGTAGTAAGTACTTCATTACATTGCACTGACCATCGTTCACCATGTACCCAAACCGTGGGTTGGTCGTGGTAAATGGATTCAACGGTGGTAATAGTGCCTATCAGGGTGTCGAGGCCAGTGACGACCCGCGCGTGGCGCGACCGCCATACCATGCCTAGTAAAAAGATCATTAGTGCGGCGCTGGCGGCAGTGACGCCCAGAATGATCGGGAAGGCGATTTGAAAGGCAGGGAGATCTGTATCCATAAGCATCACGGAGCCAATGGCAAAAGCAGCCACGCCGCCAAAACCGAAGATGCCAAAGCTGGGGCTCAATGCCTCTGCAATCATCAGACCCAGACCAAGCAGTATCAGTGCCAGGCCGGTGTAGCTAATGGGCAGAACCTGTAGTGCGTAAAACGCGATGAGTAGACTGATCCCGCCTAGAATACCCGGCAAGCCTGTGCCGGGATTGGAAAATTCGAAGATTAAGCCATAGATGCCAACCAGTAATAGGATGTAGGCCACACTGGGATCGGTGATGACCGCCAGGAATTGATTGCGCCAGTCTGGTTGATGTTGCACCAATTCGGCATCGGCTGTTGCCAATGTGATCTCACGGTTATTGATTGTCAGAGTGAAGCCATCGAGTTGGCTGATTAGGTCATCGAGGTCGTTGGCCATCAGGTCGATGACATTGTTATTCACCGCCTGCTGGGCGGACAGTGATTTGGCGCTGCGCACGGCGGCTATTGCCCACTCGACATTGCGTCCTCGCAGTTCTGCCAGGCTTTGAATGTAGGCCGCAGCATCGTTAATGACTTTTCTTTCCATCGTGGTGGCAGGCTCGGGCGCTGAATCTTTATCGGTTTTTTCTGGCGGGGGTTGGTTGGGTTTGTCTGGCTTTGCCGGGTTGGGCAAAGAGGGTGCACCAATTTGAACGGGGGTGGCGGCGCCCAGGTTAGTACCTGGTGCCATGGCTGCAATATGGCTGGCATAGAGAATATAGGTACCGGCACTGGCGGCGCGGGCGCCGCTGGGTGCTACAAATGTCGCGACGGGAATCTCTGATGCCAGAATAGCCTGGATGATATGGCGCATGGATTTGTCCAAGCCACCGGGCGTGTCCATCTGGATAATAACCAGTTGTGCTTGGTCATCTTTGGCGGAACCGATGCCTCGGTCAATGTAGTCAGCGATGGCTGGGCCAATAGCCCCCTGCACGCTGAGCAACCAAATAGGCTGCTGCGATGGGTCGCCTTGACTAGGGGAGAAGCTCAGGGCAAGTACGATAAGAGCCAAACACTTCCACATATACTGTGTTCATCTAATAAGGTTGATGTTTAACATCAGTATAGTCATCAGTGAGAATTTGGGTGTTGGAGGTAGAGTGATCATAACAATCAGTTGGTTTTGGTGTTCTTAATCAATGGGGCTGGATTAAGTGACCAGAATGATTTTTCGTTCGATGCTGTTGCCTTTCACTTAGGGTTACTTCGATGGCTTGGGGACGTTGTCTTTACCCAGTTTATTCAAAAGTAACATGACTTCATCATCACAGAGTTGATGAAAATACTGGTAGTAGCTGCCCACGGAGCCCTGATAATTTGGGTCAATTAACAGCGCGACCACCTCGTCTACTTCAGAACTCAGCATCTGGGCAGTTTCATCAGGCATGACCGGAATGGCGACAATTATCTTATCTGGGTGTCGGGTTTTTACATCACGAATGGCGGCACGCATGGTGAGTCCTGTGGCTATACCATCATCCACCAAAATGGCTAGTTTCCCGGTGACGACGCTGGGTTCTCGATCTCCGAGATAGCATTCATGCCGACGTTTTGCTTCGATAATTTCTTCTTCTTTTTGTTGTTCAAGCCAGATGGGATCAACGTCGGCTATCGCCTCTTCGTTGCAGATTATTTCTCCGGCCTCTGTGACTGCGCCAATGGCATATTCGGGATTGGAGGGGTGGCCAATTTTTCTGGGGATGATTAAATCCAGAGGCATGTTGAGAGCTGAGGCCACCTGAAAACCGAGGGGAACCCCGCCGCGTGGAAGGGCATAAACAACGGCATCCATCCCCTGATACTTTGTGGCTAGAATTTTTGTCAGAGTACCCGCCAGTAGTTGGCCAGCATGGGTGCGAGTTTTAAAGTGCATGAGGGCGCACCAAGATAATGAGTAGTTAATATTAAGTAACTAAAAGGAGCTACTTATAAAAGCTTAGGAGAGGACTGTTTGGTTTTCCATGTGGTGGTGTGTATTAAAAGGGCCTGACCACCACCATGATAATAATACCGATCAGCATGAGCACCGGTACTTCGTTAAACCAGCGGTAGAACACGTGGCTGCGGGTGTTTTTATCATCCCGAAATTGTTTCATCAGGTAGAGGCAAGCGTGGTGATAAATAATCAGCAAGATGACCAGGCCTATCTTGACGTGAAACCAGCCAGAATTGAGAAAGTAGTTGGGGTAGATACTGAACAGTGCAATACCCAGCAGAATGGCGGCAATCATTGAGGGGTTGGCAATACCTCGAAAGAGTTTGCGTTCCATAATCTTGAATCGCTCAATGCTTATCTCGTCTTCTGACATGGCGTGGTAAACAAAGAGTCGGGGTAAATAAAATAAAGCAGCAAACCAGCAAACCACCGCCACAATATGAAAGGCGGTTATCCAGCTTTGCCCGCCGATCAGAATTTCTTTTATCCAGCCCATACTTGTATCCAACCTATAGCCGCCACTGTTTAGAACCTGTTCTTTTATTGATAATTAGTTATTGACGGACAGTAGTTTACTGGCTGTCGTTTATTGATAGTAGTTGTCGATATCTTGTTTGGTGATAATTCCTGCCACTTCGCTCATCAGTGGTGCAGCAGGCTGGCTGACAAACACCGCCTGACCATTGTTCTGCTGCATGGTTAACAGGGCTTCCTGTAGCGTTGCTCTCGCATGTATCGGAAATAGTTGCCAGCGATCGCCGGGAATTTCTCGCAGATCAATGATGTCGTCATCTGCCAGTTCAAGTAGTTGTTCTTGAAGATAGAGTGCGAGGTCGGCAGAGCGCAGGATATATTTTGGTTCGCCAGCATCCTCAATCACAATCCAAGTGGGCTTGTTTTCAAGAAGAGGTGCTGCCATTTGTTGAGGCAAATAGCGTGAGTGGTGAGCAAAGTTTTGTTTCATCAGGCTGGTCACACCTGATCGACTTAGCATTTGAAATACCGGGGAATAGTAACCTGTTAGGTCGCGGCCTACGGAAAAGATACCGAGCTGTTTGGTGAGCATGCGACTGGTCATTGAGGCGATGACGATCACCAGCATACTGGGTAATAAAATATTGGGGTTGTAGGTGAGTTCCAGTACGGCAATAAGTGCGGCCAGTGGTGCGTTCAGTACGGCGCCCATCATCGCACCCATGCAGAGAATTGCGTAAAAGCCGGAGGAGGATGCTTGCTCCGGACTGAAGTATCCACCAATTATGCCAAGACAGCCTCCAATACAGGCACCGATGACAAAGCTGGGGCCAATCATTCCACCCGGCATTCCCAAGCCAACTGATACGGTGGAAACCAGAATTTTTGCAACCACAATGGCAGCAAGTAGTACTAGGCCAAGTTCGCCGAGCATGGCTTGCTCTACGGTGTCGTAACCCACCCCCTGAATTTGGGGCAATACAATGGCGATGGTGCCACAGAGTAATCCCGCAAATAGCATGCGAAGCAGCACTGGGCGCTCTTTGAATGCCCGGGTGTGGCGGTAGAGCAGTAGCATTGCCGATGCTGCCAGCCCCACGACCAAGCCGCAAAGTACCAGAAAGGGCAGTTCCCACAGGCTGCCCAGTTCTATCAGTGGGATGGCAAAAGCGGGTTCATTGCCGAACACAATACGGGACATGACCCCGCCGGTAACGGCAGAGAGAATGACTGGAATAAACCCGGTTATGGTGTATTCCATCAAGATTGCTTCCATCGCAAAAATCACCCCGGCCAAGGGGGTGTTGAATGAGGCGGCAATGGCGGCAGCGACACCACAGGCGGTGAGTGTTCGCAGGCTGTTATTGGGGAGTTTTAATTGTTGTCCGAGAAGACTGGAGCTGACCGCACCTAAATGAACAGCGGGACCTTCTCGGCCTACAGAATTACCGGTTAGTAGGGCAATGGCACCGCCGACGAATTGCAATAGGCCATTGGCGGCGGGCAGTTGTGCTTGGTGGTGCTGCATTCGCTCAAGTACGTGACCAACACCAACGGAATGGTGTTCTGGTTTGATGCGGTGCATGATTAGGCCGATAATCAGTGCGCCAAGGACGGGCAGTAGAAACCGGGCTTCAACGGGAAGCTGCTCAAAGGATTCGCTATCGCCGGGGAGTAAATATTCTAGCGGCAATTCAAAGGAAAGCCTGAATGCGATCGCGGTCAATGCGGTCAGAAAGCCACTGATACAACCCAAAATGGCGAGTTGTGGCAGGGCGTCGGCATGAGCAAGGCGGGCACGAAAGGTGTCCATTTCGCGTTTAAGCCATCCCCGGTGTGGAATTGTTTGATGTTGGTCCTTGTGGGCCATACCAAATTCTCAGCTTTCTTTTTAAGGTCACGTATTAAGGCCGCTTTTGCTGCGTTCTCAACACGTTCTTAACGCTTCTCTCGACCATATTCGACCATAGTGAAGCAGGGCGTGTTTCTTACACGGGTGTTTGCGCTATTATAAGCAGCTTCACAGACCCATGACAGGAACATCAGTATTGTGATTAAAGTAGGTATTGTTGGCGGTACAGGGTATACCGG
>DRHD01000003.1 GCA_011049795.1 Porticoccus sp. | reverse complement strand
TAACGAATATATGCCGAAGCAATATCACCAAGCAGCAGATAGCTGGTGGCTCAACTACACCCGTGAAATGATTGGTCGCATGGGCACTTTTTTTGATCAGGAAGCGGTGGAAGAATTCGCCGCACTGGGCGGAGATGAAGGAATTTCAAAGTTTCAGCAAGGTGCACTGGATGAATCCGCAGCACTCAGTGACGACCAACTACGCACCATGCTCAGCGATGAAACCAGCCCCATTGTGCCGCGGCGAGGTGAGTTCGATGCCAAGGTCCGCTTAAAAGAACTGGAAGATGACGGCCTCGCCGGGGAAGTTATTTTCCCGCAAATGGCTCCTTTTGGTGCCGGCCTGATGCAATACCGCTACCCGGTATCGGAAGAGCAAAGCCTGCAAGGTAACCGCGCCTATAACCGCTGGTTGGCGGATTTTTGTAAGGTCAATCCAGGCAGACACGCCGGAGTCGCTATTATTAATGTCGACGACATCGCTATCACCGTGCAAGAAATACGCGACGCCCACAAGTCTGGCTTGTTTGGCGGTATCTTGTTGCCGACCAGTACTGGCCACCATCCGTATTATCATGATCCACGCTATGACCCCTTATGGGCCGTGTGTGAAGAGCTGAACATGCCGATTCACACACACTCTGGCTGGTCTCCTGATTATGGCGATGCGCCCAGTGCAACGGCCATGTATATCAGCGAAGTCGATATGTGGGCTCGACGTCCCTTTACGGCTTTATTATGGTGTGGTGCTTTTGATCGCTACCCAAAGCTCAAGTTAATCGTTACCGAAGCCGGCAGTTCCTGGATTCTGGAAACGCTGCGACTACTGGAATTTAAAGCTAACAGCCCCTTGTTCGCCTATTTTAAAAATGGCTTATCCCTGAGCCCCACCGAATATTTTCAGCGTAATTGTTTTATCGGTGCTTCTTTTTTGGGCCCTCATGAAATTGGGGATCGCGATCGCATCGGCGTTAAGAACATTATGTGGGGGTCAGACTATCCGCATATGGAAGGCACTTGGCCACACACCATGGATTCACTTCGTGAAACCTTTAGTGACGTAGCGGAAGACGAAATTCGTAGTATGTTAGGCACCACAGCCGGTGATGTCTTTGGTTTTGATATGAGTAAAATGCGAACCATTGCTGATCGTATTGGCCCAGAGCTTTCCGCGATTACCGGAAAATGAAGATCGGGGGCTATGATCAAAAACTGGTCTTAAAGAATTAGTATTAAGCATCTGGAACTTAGGGGCAGCCTGAATCTCACCCAGTTGGGCCATCGAAACTACCTTCTCGGTCACTTAGCGTGTCTACTTTAAATTAACCATCATCGATTTGAAGCGTCTTGCTGGTGTAGCCGTTACGACTATTGGTGGTGACAGAAGAATCGTGCCTTTACTAGCCTGGATGATCGTCAAGCTCCGCGTTAAGTGCTGTTTCAACAGTGATCTCGGTGAGCATCTGTCGAAACTCATTAAGGTTTGCTTCGGTTTTTATATTCTTAGCTGCCGCCTGAGCCAGCGTTTGTAAGTCTTCATGTTTTATAATTGCCTACCCTTATCCGTTAGTGGGGTTAATGATTGGCAGTTATACAGATTTTGCTACAGCTCCATGACTTTTAATTATTGCTTCCATAACATCTTTTCATACCCAAACATATGGATAACCAGCGTATATTACCCTCTTATTCACTTCTCTAGGTATTAAATCAATGTTAAAAACTAAAATAGGTATTGTTATACTGCTGGCAGCTTTAAGTTCACTTACCGTAGCAGGTCCTCTCGAGGATCTTGCCTGCATACCCTTTCCACCTGCGTGTTGGTAACTCCACCAATAATTACTTTTGCTGACGGCAGAGTACCCCTCTAATGTCAGCAAATTTTTCTGTAATAAATTATTTTTCCAAGCAGTGTTTTTCATCGACTTAAGCCTCGCTCACATTCCGGTGTCAGCAATGACTCGTGATTTATATTGTTGTTAATTGTTTTTCCAAGAGTAAACAGGGTCAGTTTTTTGAAGATTGGCAAACCTAGAATTCATGCCCACAGTTAGATATTGAGTGGTTACTGAAAATATCGGTAATTCACCAGATTTTTAGAGACACCCTGCAGTGTGCATGTCTATTTGCTCACTCGCTGCCAATAACAGAATCCATACCAAACCAAAGTCATCACGCTAATCAACCATAAAAATGAACTATTTTTGAATTCGCCATCTAACTCTCCAGACTATTAAATTTAGAGTAGAGCCTAATATGCGTGTGATTAAAAAACCTATCCTTCTCAATCTTTCGGTGTTTTTAGTTTTTTTTACCATTAATAACGCCTTTGCCGATCATAAGCTTGATAAGATCATATTTGGATTTGCTCCCGTAGGAATAGCCACTCAATTTTATGTATCAAGTGATCAGGCTGGCGAGATAATTGGCTCTGAAATAACTTTGAAAGTTACTATAACTGAAGGGGATGCCTCAAATTTCGAAACAACAATACAGCTACCGATATCCCCCAGCGGTAGTCTACGTATTAGCGGTGATGAACTTGGCTGGAAAGGTACTGGGAGTTTCGAATACACCGTAGCTGATAATAGTTTGAACGGTTACTTAATGGCAGGCGGCGGTGGTTCTGAAACTTATCTCAATAATTATTCCGGCAGTATCAGTGCTGAATCTGGCGTCACACTAATTTACAGCAAAGATGATGAGAACCCACTACACCTTATTGAATAATGTCAATTTGATCAGCAGATAATTTTAACCGATAACGCATTCTTCCAGCCTGCGAATCTTTTTCTGTTTCAAACAGATAATGGCTAGCCAAGGTTTCACCTATTGCGGCCACCAACTCTTCCTTAATCTTGCTGCGATTTTGATCCAGTGTTTTAGCTTTCAAGCCCACCTCCTCCAAATCACTGATGGCTTTAGCATGGCCCTTATGGGACCACATTAACTTCGCCAACTCCTGCCCTTGCTCTCGATCAGGTTTATTACTTTGAGGATTAACCATCCAACCATCACCCTGCCGCTTTTTACTCGCATACCAGGCATAGTAGAATAAAGCCGTTTTTCCGACGGGCACCTCAATATCATGAATGGTTAAGCGACTATTAATCAGGTCAATAATGATTTTGTCGGCAGCCTCAGCTAAACGCCAGGCATCTTCAATAATATCGCTGACCTTCCCGTCCGCGTCAGTGCTGCTGTTACAATCAGCCAGGCGTCGTGTAAACCATGCAAGCTGTAACTCACTAAAGTCCAAGATACGCGGATCAGTGATCACGGTAATACTTTCTGTAAAATTGCCACTCTCAACCCGGTGCAATAAATTAAATAGATTCCACTGCTGGTCATTCAAGGCAAGTTGCTGCTCGCCAAAAGCTAACACCCTTGAATAAACCGACGCCTCGTCATAATCTCTAGCGAGTAGATAATCAATCCACTTCCGGTGCACCGCTGAAACCGGAGTTGGAGATAAACGATAAAAAGCAGCAATCAGCCCTGCCAACACGATAGCAATCGCGCTAAGCAGCCAGTCGTTCATTGCCAGCGTAAGCCCAACTTGAATCCGGCGGGGAATCTGGTTTCGCTCTAATAAGAAATAGTACGACTCTCCCTGCCACAATTTTTTATCCACGGTAATGCCGTCAACAACTAAGAGTGATAGCTGACTGGGGCGAACAACAGAATACCACCGTGTTTCCAGTACAGATTCCAAGGCTTTATTAATCTGCTTGCCAACATAGAGAATAGAACGATGGTCATTGATGCGCCCAGCTTCATCACTGAATAAAGCCTCATCGAAGGATAAAGATAAATGCTGATTCAACTCCTGCTTAATATCCACCATTAATGTCGACACCGTTAATTGATATAACGAGGTACAGACCAACACCGTCGATAACAGCCAAATGAAAAATAGTGCGACAAGCGATTTAAGCCTCACGCAAACAACCTCTCAGCACGGAGATATCGTTGATGTACGGACTAACGTGCCGGGCAGCAAAAGCTTGTAAATGAGTAATCACCCGACAGTGAATCTCTTGCTCTAGCAGTTCGGATTGTAAATACCAACGTGGCCCCAGTAACTTTTCTTGTAGCAATAAGCTTTTTCTTGCGGTGGTATTCTGCACACTACCGATAGGGGCAAATGACGCCATCACATCAATCTCACCCAGTAATAATGCCCGGTGTAACAAATCGTGAGATTTGTATGAAATCACTTCATACAGAGTGTCATCGATATCGGCTTTTTTTAAGGCCGCTTTAGGAATTTGATAACCAGACAAACTGAGGGGGTCATCAATCAAACCCAAACGTTTACCTCTAAAATAATCATTAGATAGCTGCGGTACCGTGTTTAGAGCAATCAACTGACTGGCGTAATCGGCATGCTTGGCCAGCGCAAGATAGTTGTCGGAGACCCCTTCGGCCAAGTGATTTAATAACTCGGGCTTAGAAAATATTAATTCATACTGTTGGTTAAACAGGCTGCGCAAATCAATCTGGTCACGATGCATCCAACTGACATTAACCTGCGTGTAGCGCTGCGCAAAAGCCGGATCCTGGCACAAGGCATTAGCCAATGAATCAGCATCCAAAATAAATAAATCCAGTATCCTGAATATTTGCTCAGGGCGGGATGCGCTGCCAGCAACGGTCTCACACTGATAGCTATTGTAGCTGCGCTGAGACAGGCTTTTAACGCTAATACTGGAATACGCACTGAGCCATACGACGATTGAAATGACAACGAATGCCACACCATAAAGCCAGTAATGCCCTACAGGGGACCGTAATATCGTCCTTAGAAAACTCATATCATTGTGCTTATCCGCGCTACCGACTGTTTATTATTAATTTTTTTATTGCGCCCTCAGAATACCACCCTTAAGCAAAACCTTAGGTAGCAGAAACACAAAAATTACTACACGGTAATAATGTATTCTAAGAGAGTTAGCCGCGAAAGTTACCAATAGAACCTTAAGCTCTAAAAATTAACGGCGGCCACGTTGAGGGCGCTTGATACCGCGATTTTTTCGTTGCTGGCGCTCCATGTTCGCGCGCTCTTTCGGCAATATTTTTGCCGGTTTAGGTGCTTCCAATGACACCGCCTTATAAAGTTCCTGAATTTCCTTAAAGGGCATTTCTTCCCACTGACCTTGCTTTAATTTTGGCGGTAGAAAAACCGAACCAAAGCGAACGCGCTTTAAGCGGCTCACCTGTATTTCCTGTGACTCCCACAGGCGGCGCACCTCTCGATTACGCCCTTCCATTAAAGCCACGTAATACCAGCGGTTAGCACCTTCGCCACCACCGTCAACCACATCGGTAAACTTGGCGACACCGTCTTCAAGCAAAATCCCATCCAGCAAACGTTGAATAACCGCCTCATCGATATGCCCAAGCACACGGCACAAATATTCGCGGTCTATTTCTGAAGAGGGATGCATCAGTGCGTTGGCTAATTGGCCATCGGTAGTAAATAACAACAGACCCGTGGTATTGAAATCCAGGCGGCCGACGGCGATCCAGCGACTGCCTTTCAGCTTGGGTAAACCATCAAATACCGTTCTACGACCTTCCGGATCTGAACGAGAGCATATTTCACCCTCTGGCTTGTTGTATACCAACACCCGTCCAGCCACACCTTCTTCCTGTACTGCAACGGGCTTACCGTCCACCGCAATGGTATCCCGACTATTGGCCCGATCACCCAATTTGGCCACCCGACCATTAACCGTCACGCGCCCGGCGGCGATCACTTTTTCCATTTCACGTCGGGAACCGACACCTACCTGGGCGAGAAGTTTTTGCAGTTTGTCACCAGCGGGGGCATTGGGGGCATCAGTCATGGCTATGGGCTTTTAAATATAAGAAAAAGGGGCTGGCATTATGCCGGTACATCGTTGCTGTCTGAGACTTCTGCTTCTGCTTCTGCTTCTGCTTCTGCTTCTGCTTCTGCTTCTGCTTCTGCTTCTGCTTCTGCTGGCGAGTCTAACTCGGCTATCACTAACTCGCCGCCATCAATTTCTGCCGGCTGCTCAGTATCATCGTTATCAGTTTCGTCCAGCGTGTCGCCTGTATCCGTCGTATCCAAGACTTGCTCAATCTCTTCACCGGTCACGACAGCAACGTTTTCATCACCTTGTGTTGCCTCGTCACCCTCATCAGTTCCTGCAGCAATTTTTTCCGGATCAGGCGTATCAGCACCTTCCAGCGCCAATTCTTCATTCATACTATCGAGATCACGAATTTCTGCCAGCGTGGGCAAATCTTCAAGGTTTTTCAGATCAAAATAATCCAGGAAGCGTCTAGTAGTCGCGTACATGGCAGGACGCCCAGGTACATCTTTATGACCGACCACCCGTACCCATTCACGCTCCAATAAGGTTTTTACAATATAGGAGCTCACCGCCACACCGCGAATATCTTCGATATCACCACGGGTAATCGGTTGACGATAGGCAATCAAGGCTAAAGTTTCTAATAATGCGCGCGAATATTTTTGTGGTTTCTCATCCCACAAACGACCGACCCATGGCGCGATAGATTGAACTACCTGAAAACGATATCCACTGGATACTTCTTTCAATTCAAAACCACGCCCCTGACTATCGTTTTGAATATCTTCCAGCGCTGCACGGATAACATCATTAGCCGGACGTTCTTCTAACTCTTCATCAAATAGCTCCGCCAATTGCGCCACAGTGAGCGGTTTGGCCGACGCCATTAGTGCGCCTTCAAGAATTAATTGTAGTTGTTTGGTATCGATACTCATGATGCTCTTGCTTTAACGTGAATGGGGCCGAAGGGTTCAGACTGGACG
>DRHD01000002.1 GCA_011049795.1 Porticoccus sp. | reverse complement strand
TGAGTCCTGATAGATGCTCTGTTGCCACATTTTCTAAATCACCATTCTGAATAGCAGCGACAATGCCCGTGTTGGATCAACTGAAATGGGTGCCGCTGCCGGTATTCAGCTGGCTTTTTCCACCTGTTTCGGTGCGCCCTTTATGCCACGCCCCGCAAATGTTTATGCCGAATTGCTCATGAAACAGATCGAGGACTTCGGTAGCCGCGTCTACCTGGTGAACACTGGCTGGACTGGTGGATCTGGTGCACCTGGTGCCGCTGGATCGCGATTCCCAATTCCTGTGACACGGGGCATTGTCGCTGCTATTCAGAATGGGGATTTAGAAAATGTGGCAACAGAGCATCTATCAGGACTCAACTTGGAAATACCAACCAGTGTGCCTGGTGTGGACAGTTGCTACTTGAATCCACGTGAAACTTGGAAAGATAAGGCCGCCTATGACAAGCAGGCATCTGAATTAGCGAAACTATTTGTTGAAAACATTCAAAAATTTGATGTTTCAGAAAGTGTTCTCAACGCGGGGCCTCAACTTTAATTATTGAGCTCACCGCAAGTAAACACACCATAAAAAAGGCGCCTTTAAGGCGCCTTTTTTATTACTCACTCAATGAGCTAGCTTTTAACCATAAGTGCTAAGCATTAAACCCTGCTGGTAATACTGAGCACTCTTTTCATGCTCACCCAGCTGCACCATCAATCGAGCCAATTCTGCATAAGCATCAGGCTGGGCTCTCAACGCTAGAGAGCTTTCCAGGTAGTCCCTCGCCTTCCCCCATAACTGATTACGCTGGCTCAGGCGCCCTAGTGCTAACATCAGCTCCGGATCATTAGGGCGTTCACGAAGCCAAGTTTCTGCAATGATCAATTGTTTCTGTGGATCATCTCCACCCACAATGCCATACAGCCTCACCAAGGCATCATCCCAATTGGACTTCAACGCCTTGCGTAACAGGCTTTCAGCCAGGTTCGTCTCACCCAACTGATGCAAGCTAGAAATATACGATAGAAGGACCTGTTTAGCCGCCCTAATATCCCTAGGCATTTCTTGCCATAATTGGACGAGCACTTTAGTGTCTTCTGCTTTACCACTGCGTTTGGCTTGAGCTGCAAGCACTGCCATCAATGAAGAATAAACCTCAGCCTCAACTCTTAACAGCTTCGGCTTGTCGTACACTTTGAAGCGCCTAAGATCTGGCAACAGCTTTTCAAGACTTCGCCAATCTTTCAAACCACGATGAGCACTTTCCAACAGGCGTAACACCAACGTGTGGTCGGGGACACTTTGATGAAGCCGCTGTATAATAGCGAGCGCTTCCTCATAACACTTATCGTGCAAATACATTTTCGCCTGGGCCAGGCCGATAGCCAGTTCGCCACCTGGCGCAACCTGTTCTGCTTTTACCAATAGGCGATTAGCATCTTCCTTATCACCCAATTCGTAGGCCGCGTTGGCGGCAGCCAGATAGTTGACCAAGGGCATATCTGAATGTTTTGCTGCTCGCTTGAGGCTGTTGCGTGCTTGACTCCAGCGGCCTTCAATAAACTGTAACAGCCCTTTGGCTGTGCGCTTACGGTACCGCTGATCCCGTACAGAAACACGATTTCTAAAAAACTTCTGCCCTGGCTCAATCATAACTCGTAACAGATATTTCAATAACCGTAAGAGAACCCACGACACCAACACCAACAACACTAGTGTCCAAAGGCTCATATCAATCGTGTAATTGCCAAAGGCAATCAGGACATAGCCACTACTTTCCAGCATCTGCCAAGCCACAAAACCACCGATAAAGGTGATCAAGGCAACGATCAATAGCAACATTCTCACTGTTGCTCTCCATTGGACTCTTCCGTTCCGTCGATGGTGTGACGCTTATGCCTGATGTCTATATAGTCTCTCAGTGCCTCGAACCCACCTGAAATATCAGGTAACTGTTGAACAACATTTTGTTGCTCCAGTTGCGATAATTGTTCAACCAGTTGGCTGGCCCCTTCGTTCAGCTCAAAGTAATCACCTAACCATTTTTTAGCCTTAGCCAAGCTGGCCTGATAAACAGCCTGTTCTTCCCTCAGCAAAGCCAACTGCGCCTGCTCCAGCATCATTCCAAGATTATGACGAAGGAACTGATTTTCCTCAGGAGACAACAATGGCTCAAGTGGCGCATTCCTGCGTCTTACCCGTATCAGCTCACTAACACCATCTACAGCCTGGTAGAAGCCCTTCAAGAACTGACCCCGCCAGCTATCATCAGTAACGCTATCAGCCTCAACTGTTACTCTGTCGCCATCCAACAATTCAGGGGCAATCAAGGGCAACTGTACAAGCTGTTCAGATAGCGCATTTATTTTCAGATACAACCCTTCCCTATCCACGCCCGGGGCCATCCGCAATGCGGTGATACTTTTTGCCAGAGCCTCTCGAACGGCCAATAGACCCACTTCATCCAGATCTCTCAGAATTTCATCCGCAGTGATCAGCAGTGCTGTGGCATTTTTTGTATTTCGTTCGGTAATCAGGCGCTGGTTAGCAAGGCGAATCAGATATTCAGCCTCGGCCAACAACCAGTCTGTTCGAGAAGTGGTGGAAAGCTCACGCAAACGCCGAGCATGGCTATTAATGTTTAACTGCAATTCAGAGGCAGCCTGACTCAATGCAGCCTGCTGTTTCTGTCGCTCACGCCGCTCCTCTGCCAATTGCTCCTCAAGGCGCTGAATATCTGCTTGCTGACTTGCTAGATTTTCCAGGACAAGCGGCTCCTTCTGTTGCAACTGAGGTTGTAACTGATATTGCAACTGATAGAACCACCAACCCGCCACACCTAAACCGGAAATGGCCAACAACAAAAACAGCACCATCAACGACATCAAAACAGGCCGACCACCCGATGATTTCTTCTTAGTCAATGGCTTTTTCTGAGTAGACGGTTTTTCCGGAGGCGAGGTCTTTTCCTTCGAAGGGGTATTGTTAGATTCTGAAACTGAGACTTTGCTCGGGCTAGCAGCAGCCTCGGGCTGAGGCTCATTCTTAGGTTGGGGTACTGATACAGGCTCAACTACTTCTTTCCCAGTACTTTTTTTATCTTCCGTACCATTACCGGTACTGTTATTACCACTACTCTTCTCGTTATCCACTGACTCAATTCCTGCAGTTAGCTACCCATATCCCTGAATACTGTTCCTAAATACTGTCCCTAAATCAATACTCTACTAATACTACGCCAAAAACCTCTCTTTCTAGGTAATAGACACAAGAACCATGGTAGAGAAGTTTCAATTATCCAGCTTTAACGCAAACTACTGTACCACCCCCGTAGGGCCGAAACCATGTCCACAGGCAATGCTGAGCCAGCACAAATGACTGCCTGAAAACCTGTATTCCGAGCAATTTCAGCCACCCTTTCACTGGGCACCAATAGAGGCAGCCTCATCAGAGCAGACCGCTGACTTTCCGGCACAACAGCCAATAGGCTTTTCAGCAGTTCACCGCTATGGACTATCACCAAATCGACCCCCTCCGAAGCCAGCAACTCAATAATTTGGTCTGTAAACTCGGCTGTTGGCTCACGACGATAGAGCTCACATTCACTGATACTGGCACCGCGTTGGCTCAGGGTATCAGCCAAGAGGGTTCGACCACCCTCCCCTGAAAAAATCAGTGCTTTTTCACCAGCCACATTATTCAGGGACGGCAGCGCAAGCAGCCCTTCGCTATTA
The DNA here is from genome assembly GCA_011049795.1 of Porticoccus sp. Next base: position 3,250 of record DRHD01000002.1, on the reverse strand, counting down.
AATGCTTGCTCCGGCACCTCAGCATCAATCCCCCGTTCTCTCAATAAGGCTGCGGTGCTTTTACCCACCGCATAATAGCGAAGATTTTGCGACAAGTTCTCAGGCAGTGCAGTCCAATAACGCGCCAGCCACTCTGTACCCAAACGAGCCGCTGTCCTGCTAATAAAGATCGCTATCTGGTACTGATCAAAATTAAGAATTTGGGATTTAATCTGATTTTCTTCAGGTGTCTCTGTAAAGGGTTTAATGAGCATCACAGGGCAGCAATATAGCGTTGCTCCCGCCCCCATTAACTGGCGAGCAAAAAGGTCATCACTCTGCTCTGGGCGCACCAGTAGAGCACGCAGCCCTTTCAGTGCCGTCACAAATCAACTATCTCCGTAGACATCTCTAAGAATTTCACCGGCACCCTGTTCTAGCAGTTTCTTAGCTAGCTCGACACCCAAAGCCTCTGGGTTGCTGACATCACCAAGCAAATCGTCCCGAATGACTTGCTTGCCATCGGGAGAGCCCACCAAGCCTCGCAGCCAGATTTTCCCCTCACCTTGATGGATTGCATAACAAGCAATAGGCACCTGACAGCCGCCCTGTAAATGGCGGTTCATTGCCCGCTCTGCGAGGACACATTGCGCCGTGGATAGATGGTGCAAGGGCTCTAGAAGCGACCTCACTCGCGTATCGCTGAGACGGCATTCAATACCCACCGCACCTTGACCTCCTGCGGGCAAAAATTGCTCCGGAGCCACTCTCTGACGAATACGATCCACCATGTCCAGCCTGATCAAACCGGCAGTCGCAAGAATAATGGCGTCGTACTCTCCATTGTCGAGTTTGGCCAACCGGGTATTCACATTACCCCGTAGTTCAATAATTTTAAGCGACGGGAATCGCTCTCTAAGCTGGGTTTGCCTGCGCAGACTTGATGTACCAACGCTGCTTCCTGCCGGCAAATCTTCCAGTCGCTCAAAGTGATTAGAGACAAAAGCATCTGTAGGATCTTCTCGTTCACAAATTACTGTGAGCCCAAGCCCTTCTGGAAACTCCATGGGCACATCCTTCATGGAATGCACCGCAATATCGGCATGCCCCTCCAGCAAAGCCACTTCCAGCTCCTTGACGAACAGCCCCTTTCCACCAACTTTGGCCAACGGCGTATCCAGAATTTTGTCACCCTTGGTGGTAATTCCAACCAATACTACTTCTAGCTCTGGATGAAGTTGTTGCAGGCGCGACTTAACGTCTTCAGCCTGCCAAAGGGCCAATGGACTTTTACGTGTTGCAATACGAAGCGAGGGAGTAGTCATGAAAAATAATTGCCTACGTTATAAAGGAATAATCATAGCAGATTGATGCTATGACACCCATGCTGACTCGGCAGTGTTGTGGATCTAAAAATATGGAAACTGAAGTATTAATGGATTATCAAGCGACTACATTTGTTCCAGTAACTTGCGCAGTGGCGACACATGACGTCGACTCACCTGCGGGCGAATATCCAATCCCTGTAGACGAACGAAAAACTGGCCATCCACATTGCGCTCCAACCCTTCAATATGAGGTATAGAAACTAATGCGTTGCGGTGAACCCTCACAAAACGGCCATCAAATTCAGTTTCCAAATCTTTCAGGGCTTCATCCAATAGCGCCTCACCCCCTGAATGAAAGGCAGTCACATATTTATGATCGGCCTGAAAAAGGCGAATATCCGCGATGGAAACCAAATCAATACCACGGCGATTCTTGGTCGCAATATGACTTCGGCCATCCGTATGAAAAATGGGGGATTCCTGTAGTTCGGTCAACTGAGCTTTATTGATACGCTTGGTGCGCGAAATAGCATGCTCCAAGTCCACCTGCCTTATAGGCTTCAATAGATACCCAATAGCCTGTGAAGAAAAAGCCTCCACTGCATAATCGTCATAAGCCGTGCAAAAAATTACTGCTGGAGGTGGTTCAACATGGGCAAGATACTGGGCCGCAGCCAGACCATCCATTCCTGGCATTCGCACATCCATAAATACCAGATCAGGGCTCAGCTCCTCAGCCATACTAAGCGCTTGCTCACCATTGCCGGCCTCACCAACCACTCGGCACTCACCTATGACTGACAACATTCTCTTCAGTCGGTCTCGCGCTAAAGGTTCATCATCAACAATCAGTACTTTCATTGCCTAACCCTACCACCCTATGGGGTAGCTAATCCGGGTAATATAACAACTTTCATTAGGCTCCGCAGTGACCTTTGCACTTGGCCCAAAATGGGCCGTCAGCCGCTGACGAATATTATGCAACGCCATCTTATTACCCTTCTGCTGCTGCAACGCTCGATGTAAAGGATTGGAGACCGTTATTTCTATCCGATCATTCACCCTCTTCACCGAAATAACTATCTCGCCACCTTCCTGTAACAATTGAATACCGTGGTAAATCGCATTCTCCAGAACTGGCTGTAGCGTCAAGCAGGGGATATGCACCCCCTCACCATAGTCACCAATCTCCCACTTGGCAGACAGTCGATCACCCAGACGAAGTTTTTCCAGCGACATATAACGGCGGCATAAAGATAACTCCTCACGCAGAGGCACCAGTGTTTGTGAATCAGTCAGGGCATAGCGGAAAAGATCGGACATATCCTCCACCACCCGTTCCGCTTTCTCCGGGTCAGAGCCAATCAAGCTGGCAATCATATTCATACTGTTAAACAAAAAATGGGGCCGAATACGTGACTGCAATGCCTGAATACGAGCTTCAAGTTCCGCCCGCTGGCGCACCCTCAGCTGTTGCTGTAAAAACAGATAACGCAACAGAATACCGGCTGGGATTGCTGCTAACAGTAAATACTCGAAGACATTCCAAACGTTATATTCGCGATTAACCAAGGGAGCCGAATACCACCACATCACCGCTTCAGAGGTCGCACCGCAAAACAGCGTCACCAGCAATATCAGGAAGAAAGAAAGAAATGCCGCGCCCACATGATGGATACCTGAGAGCAACCGGTTGGCAAAACACAATACAACGGCACTGAGCAGTGCAATCCACAGTGACAGCAGAGATACTTTGGCTAGTTTCACCCAGTCAAAATGTTGCAGCCCGCTATCGGCCACATTTTTTGTTTAACAGTATGAATATGATTGCCAGCTTGATTGGCTCTGACCCGGAGAAAGCGGAACGGGTGGTGGAGGATATGTCCGATCTTTTCCGCTATGCCCTGACTGATTCACAAACACTGGTGCCTCTGCGTGAGGAG
>DRHD01000001.1 GCA_011049795.1 Porticoccus sp. | reverse complement strand
ACCGGGTGCATATGCCTGTAGCGGGAAACTTAGCCTACAGTCGTTATATTCCAGGAAAACTATTTTCAGTCAACGACACCACCGCTCAGCACATCGATGGGCTTTTCGCTAAAAATGAACGGCTGGTCTGCATGTTTGACACCCCAGTGGGACGCTGTGCCGTTATTCTGGTAGGCGCAATGATGGTCGCAGGCATCGAATCTGTGTGGCAAGGACATTATCAGCCCGGAGTAGTGAAAACCGATCAGTTTGAATCAGACCAGATATCACTTAAGAAAGGCGAAGAAATGGGGCGCTTTAAATTTGGGTCAACGGTGATTTTAATGTTTGAGCAGGGAGCTACAATTTGGGATGAGCGTTACCAAGCTGGTGCCACCACCCGGATGGGAGAGGCCCTGGCAAAGAGCAGCTAGCCTGTTAATGATGTGAAGTGCTAGTGTTGAAAGTACTAATGTTGGAAGTGTTAGTGGCGAAAGTGTGCTTTCAGGCTAGCAAAGAAACCTCTACCTTCTTTTTGGTGAACAGCCTCTTTCTCTACATCATTGGCCAGCGCGTCTCGCAATACGTTACTACTATTATCCATAAAGACACTGGAAACAGACGACAAATCCACGTCATAACCAGAAGGCTCCAAATCTCGTGCAATCGCTAATTTTGCAACAGATTTAGCTTTGCTTCGACCACTATCTATTAGTGTTTTTCGAGAAGCCTCTTCGTCCTTCATATCCAAAAGAGTGTATTCGCCTGAGATTAAGGCTTTTTCTTGATCAAGAACGGCCACTATAGGTGTCAGACGTGAATCATGGTGCTGTTCAACCACAATACCAACATCCCCCGTTGTTAACTCCACCAGAGTGCCCGTTGGATAGAGACCAACTGACTGAATAAACTGTACAACTAGGTCTTCCTGGAATTTTTTATCTCGCATATTGTAAAGAAGACTAACCGCTCTGGATGCGGCCACTGGGTCAGCGGACTCACGTGGGTTAGAAATAGCATCATAGGTCGATGCGATGCCCGCAATACGAGCCAATAAAGGAATCTTTCCTCCGGACAAGCCTTCAGGAAATCCACTGCCATCATGACGTTCGCAATGGTAGCGAACCACCGACACCACCCGTGGCTCTACGTTACTTGAACTACGCAACATATCCACCCCATAGGGGACAAATTTCTGGTATTCAGCCATATCATCTTCATTACGAATTTTCTGGCGTAAAAGGCTATTGGATAACTTGACCTTGCCGATATCTTTTAACAGTGTGCCCAAACACAGAATAGTCATTTCATCCTTGGGCATCCCGATGTAGCGCGCAAACTGCACTGCCCAGAGAGCAGATCGCATACTATGATCGTGCGTCTGTTGGTCTTTCAGGCGCAACCGCAACAACCAAGTGAATGCATCTGGACAGCGGACAACACTATTCACCATATCAGCTACGGAGTCTTTTAAGCCTTGATAGTCAAAATCTTTACCTTTAGCAATCTTCTTAGCTGCTAACGTAAATTGACCGCGAAGCTGTAACAAAGCCTTTTCTGCATGTTCAACTTCTCTGGCTAGGGGGACTACTTGCTGGTAGACCTCCCGGCGTACAACGATAGGGGTCACTTCATAATACTCGCTGAGGCCCGCTTGATTACCAGTAAACAGGGGGGAGCTTTTTCCACCAGCACCCAGCTTAGAGGCTGAAGATCCCGTTCCGGTTATTGGGCTACGACCCTTGGTAATATCAATATAGACGTACTCACAATAGGCTCTTAGTGCACTGATTTCTTTTGGACCCTGAACAAGTAAGCCCTGTATTGGAAAAGGTGTTTGGCTCCAGGGGCGATCAAGACATGACACAAACATCCCTAATGTTATGTCATCGGCATTGATTTTGACCTGTTTGATACTCATTACAGATTGTCACCTATCTTTAAACCATGTGTCTCAACATTATGCTTCTACCGGTTATGCATCTACCAGAGTCATCACCGGGCAATATTAAGAATAAGCTGATTGACCACAATATCAACCGCTGTAGCGTGACAGGTCATATAAGACGATAACTGGTTAGATTAATTAGATTTTTGGTGATATTTCACAGACAATTCGTGAACTGCGTCAATAAACGCTCCGGCGTGATCCGGGTTGATATCAGGGGTTATTCCATGACCCAGGTTAAAAACATGCCCCTCACCAGAGCCAAACTGCTCCAAAATAGTGGCCACTTCCTGACGGATACGCTGAGGAGAGGCGCGAAGAATAGCCGGATCCATATTTCCCTGTAGTGCGACCCGATCACCCACTTGCTGGCGAGCATTGCCAATATGGGTCGTCCAATCAATACCAAGTGCATGACAACCCGAATTAGCAATATCATCCAACCATTGGCCACCACCTTTGGTAAACAGAATGACCGGGACCTGACGCCCTTCGTGCTCTCGAATCAACCCATCAACAATTTGATTCATATACTGTAGAGAAAACTCACGGTAGGCCAAATAAGAGAGCGCACCGCCCCAGGTATCAAATATTTGTACCGCTTGAGCGCCAGCTTTAATTTGAGCATTGAGATAGACAATCACAGATTTGGCCAAGGTATCCAGCAATTGATGCATCAATTCTGGCTGGTTGTAGGCCATGGTTTTACAACGGGCGAAATCTCGACTAGAACCACCTTCCACCATATAGGTAGCCAGAGTCCATGGGCTACCGGAAAAACCTATTAGAGGCACACGACCATTGAGCTCACGACGAATAGTGCTCACTGCATTAATTACGTAGGGGAGGTCCTGTTCTGGGTCAATAACAGACAAGCCATTAATGTCCGCTTCTGTACGAACAGGCTTTCTAAAGCGAGGGCCCTCGCCCGTTTCAAAATATAAACCCAGCCCCATGGCATCCGGGATCGTCAAAATATCGGAGAACAAAATCGCTGCATCTAGCGGGTAGCGCTCCAGGGGTTGCAAGGTCACTTCACAGGCAAGTTCAGGATTCGTACAAAGCGCCATAAAGTCGCCCGCTTTGCCTCTACTTTCCCTATATTCTGGAAGGTAACGACCGGCCTGGCGCATCATCCACACTGGCGTCATATCCACTGGTTGGCGCATCAGTGCGCGCAAAAAACGGTCGTTCTTCAACTCAACCATCAAGTAAATACCTTAAATTTTGAGGTAATCAAGAATACCGTCACCGGCCTGACGCCCTTCCCATATCGCGGTCACCACCAAGTCAGAACCACGAACCATATCGCCTCCGGCAAAAATCTTGGGGTTGCTGGTTTGGAACTTGAATTCTTGCTCCTCAGGTGCAATAACACCCTCCCAGTCATTCAACTCAACACCCAGATCCGTGAACCAAGGTGCGGGGCTAGGCTGGAAACCAAACGCGATTAACACAATATCTGCAGGTAAAACTTCTTCACTATCGACAATTGGCATGGGGCGGCGGCGGCCGTTCTCATCAGGATCACCCAGCGCTGTCTTAATGACCTTGACGCCTTCTACCTTTCCATTACCAACAATTTCAATCGGTTGACGATTAAACAGAAACCGAACACCTTCTTCCTTGGCATTTTGTACTTCCCGGCGAGAACCGGGCATATTCACTTCATCACGACGGTATGCACAGGTCACATCCTGAGCACCCAGCCTTATAGCGGTTCGATTACAATCCATGGCGGTATCACCGCCACCTAATACAACAACTCGCTTACCGGCAACACTAATAAATTCGCTGGAGTCCTTTCCCCAGCCCATGTTGCGATTGATACTGGCAATAAGGAAGGGGAGTGCATCGTGTACGCCAGGTAGATCCTCACCTGGAAATCCACCTTTCATGTATTTGTAGGTACCCATACCAAGGAATACGGCATCAAATTCTTCAGTAAGCTGCGCCACATCTACATCAACACCCACCTCTGTATTGAGCCTGAATTCAATACCCATGTCCTCAAAGATCTTCCGGCGCTGCTGCATAACTGATTTTTCTAACTTGAACTCCGGAATGCCAAATGTCACCAAACCGCCAATTTCAGGGTACCTATCAAATACAACCGGTTTAACGCCGTTACGAATCAGAACATCGGCACAACCCAAACCTGCCGGGCCTGCACCAATGATAGCCACACGTTTATCTGTCCATATGACCTTAGACATATCCGGGCGCCAACCCATAGCAAAGGCCGTGTCGGTAATATATTTTTCAGCATTACCAATGGTGACAGCACCAAAATCATCATTGAGGGTGCAAGCGCCTTCACAAAGACGATCTTGGGGGCAAACACGCCCACAGACTTCAGGTAATGTGTTGGTCTGGTGACACAACTCTGCAGCCTCAAATATATTTCCTTCGGACAGTAATTTCAGCCAATTTGGAATGTAGTTATGGACAGGACATTTCCACTCACAATAGGGATTACCACACTCTAGGCAACGGTGAGCCTGCTCACCCACTTGCTGTTTATCGGAAGGTTCGTAAATTTCAACAAATTTCCGGGTACGGCTGTATATCGCAGTTTTCTTGGGTTCCTCGCGATCTACCTGCAGAAACTGAAAATCGTTGTTTAACCTTTTTGTCATAAACTTAAGCTCTTTAGTAACGGGGCCTGCCAGTTATTGTGGGGCAGCACGAGTATGCTCCAACAAACTTTTCAAGTTAGCGGCTTTAGGTTTTATCAGCCAAAACTTACTGACAAAATATTCGAAATTTTCCAAAATCTCCTGGCCCCAGGCACTCCCGGTCTCTGCCACGAAATCGACAATCATACCCTCTAGATTATGACGATAAGCTTCTGTCGCTTCACTGGCGATTCGTTGAATTTCCACAAGCTCCATATTGTAGCTATCAACAAAACTGCGATCTTCATCTAAAACATAGGCAAAACCGCCCGTCATACCAGCACCGAAGTTAGAGCCCGTCGAACCGAGTACAACAACTACGCCACCTGTCATATATTCACAACAGTGGTGGCCAGCGCCTTCAACCACGGCATGGGCACCCGAGTTTCGTACGGCAAAGCGCTCACCGGCTCGGCCTGAAGCAAACAACTTACCACCCGTTGCACCATACAGACAGGTATTGCCGATAATTGGTGCATCTTTGGAAGCAAATTGGCTGCCTTCTGAGGGGGAGATCACTATCTTTCCACCTGCCATGCCTTTCCCAACGTAGTCATTGGCATCACCACGGAGGTAAATATCCAAACCACCTGCATTCCAAACACCCAGAGACTGGCCAGCCACCCCGCTTAAGTTAAGCTTGATAGGTGTATCTGCCATTCCCTGGTTTCCATGCCGTTTAGCAATTTCACCGGACAATCGCGCACCGATGGAACGATCACAGTTGCTCACGTTATAGCTGTATTCGCCACCGAGCTTCTCTTCAATTGCTGGCAGCATGTCCACCACCATTTGCTCAGCCAATTGGGCTTGGTCAAAGGGGTTATTCTTCTCTACCTGACAAGTCTGCGGTTTACTCTGTAACAATTCATCAGTATAGATGATCGGTGAGAGATCCAGTTTTTTCTGCTGTTCAGTATTCCCAGGTAAAACTTCCAATAGATCAACTCGACCCACCAGCTCTTCCAAGGAGCGGACACCCAAACGCGCCATCCATTCCCGTGTTTCTTTCGCCATAAAACGGAAAAAATTCTTGGCTGTGTCCACGGTGCCTTTGTAATACTCATCACGAAGGAGCTGATCTTGGGTGGCAATACCTGTCGCACAATTGTTGAGGTGGCAAATACGCAGGTACTTACAACCAAGCGCCACCATCGGCCCTGTGCCAAAGCCAAAGCTTTCAGCGCCTAAAATAGCGGCTTTTACCACATCAAGGCCCGTTTTTAGCCCGCCGTCAGTTTGAACCCTCACCTTTCCGCGCAAGTCATTGGCGCGTAGCATTTGGTGGGTCTCTGATAAGCCAAGCTCCCAAGGGGAACCTGCATAACGGATAGAGGAAAGTGGGCTGGCCGCAGTACCACCATCGTAGCCAGAAATGGTGATCAAATCTGCATAGGCCTTGGCGACACCAGCAGCAATGGTACCCACGCCTGGTCGTGAAACCAGCTTCACAGAAACCAGCGCATCAGGATTCACCTGCTTCAGGTCAAAAATTAGCTGAGCCAAATCCTCAATAGAATAGATATCGTGGTGAGGTGGTGGGGAGATGAGAGTGACGCCAGGTACGGAATATCGTAGCCGAGCAATCAAATCATTCACTTTGCCTCCGGGCAGCTGGCCGCCCTCACCGGGTTTTGCACCCTGAGCTATTTTAATCTGAATCACTTCTGCACTGGAGAGATAGTGAGGTGTCACACCAAAACGGCCAGAGGCAACCTGCTTTATTTTAGATGCTTTTACTGTGCCATAACGGATCGGGTCTTCACCGCCTTCACCCGAGTTGGAACGACCACCCAGACTATTCATCGCTTCGGCCAGCGCCTCATGGGCCTCTGGCGACAGCGCACCAAGAGACATTCCCGCTGAGTCAAAGCGTTGGATAATGTGTTGAATAGGCTCAACCTCTGCCAATGGGATCGACTCAATGTCGTCACGTATCTTGAGTAAATCCCTAAGAGTAGCCACTGGTCGCTCATTCACTAGTGCAGCGTAGTCATGCCAAGCAGCGTAATCATTATTCTGTACCGAGCGGTGAAGTGCCTGAATGACGTCTGGATTGAATGCGTGATATTCCTGACCATGAACATACTTCAGAAGCCCACCGGGACTCACTGGTTTGCGCTCACTCCAAGTTTCATTAGCGAGTAATTGCTGGCTTTTTTGTAAGTCATCAAACCCTGCACCCTGAATACGGCTAGGCGTATCAGTAAAGCAGGCATCGACAACGTCTGACGCCAGACCAATAATCTCATAAAGCTGGGCCCCGCGGTAAGAGGCAATGATAGAGATACCCATTTTCGAAAGAATTTTTAACAGGCCTTTGTTAATACCCTTACGATAGTTTTTAAAGGCAGTATCCAGATCACACAGTAATTCACCAGACTGAATCAAGTCAGTCAGGATGTGATAACTAAGGTAAGGGTAAACCGCTGAGGCACCACAACCAATGAGTGTGGCAATTTGGTGTGAATCTCGCGCAGATGCTGTACTGGCAATGATATTGGCATCACATCGCAGCCCTACAGCGATTAGGTGGTGGTGAACTGCCCCTACAGCCATCAACATCTGTATTGGCAACTTACCTGGCCCAATATCAGAGTCAGACAGAATACAACAGACAACACCCTCTCTGACGAAAGCCTCTACTTCTTCACAAAGCGCTTTAATCGCCTGTTTCAGACCAACTTGTGCCGGATCATAGTTGATGCTTATCTTCTGCACCCGGTAATCTGGCAACCCGCTGTTTTTTAGTGCGTAATACTTGCGTGGTGATAGCACCGGACTGGAAAGATTGACACGTGTACCGAGTTCTTTTGTCTCCGCAAAGAGACTGTGCTCCCGGCCCAACTGTACCTGTAGAGACATAACTAACGTCTCGCGAAGCGGATCTATAGGTGGATTAGTTACCTGTGCAAATTGCTGCCTAAAATAATCGAAGAGGGATCTGTGTTTAGTAGAAAGTACCGCCATTGGGGTATCGTCGCCCATGGAGCCGGTAGCCTCCTGGCCTCCCTCAGCTAAAGGACGGAGCACTTGATCCCGCTCTTCCTGAGATGCCAGGAACATTTTCATATATTTACGAATCTGATCCCGTGTTAGTGCACCTTCTACCTCAATACTGTCGTCATCCATGGTCGACATAATTTTTACGGTGCCTTCACGTAACCATTGCCGATATGGATTGCAAGAAGCTAGTTGCTTATCTACATCCTCACTATTAAAAATGACCCCTGTTTCGGTATCTATCGACAAGATATCACCAGGTCCCAATCGGCCCTTAGCGACCACGCTCTCAGGTGCGTAGTTGTAAACACCCACCTCTGACGCAACGGTGATCACATCATCATCTGTCAATACCCAGCGAGAGGGTCGCAGGCCATTTCGGTCCAAGGTACAGACAGCATATCGACCATCTGTAATAACCAAACCAGCAGGGCCATCCCAAGGCTCCATATGCATGGAAACATACTCGAAATATGCCCTTTCATCGGGACCAAAATCTTGAGTATTGTTCCAAGCAGGCGGTACCAGCAGGCGAACGGCTTTATGCAGTTCCATACCACCGGCGACCAGAACCTCTAACATATTATCGAGGCTTGATGAGTCTGACCCGGTGCGATTGACTAGGGGGGTAACCTCTTGCAGGTCAGGCAATAGAGGTGTTTTAAATTTAGGTGTGCGAGCTACAGACCAGTTTCTGTTGCCCGGGATAGTATTAATCTCACCATTGTGAGCCAGCATCCTGAACGGCTGGGCCAGAGGCCACTGAGGCATGGTATTGGTAGAAAACCGCTGGTGAAAGATGCAAATAGCCGTTTCCAGTGCGGGATTTGCCAGGTCCAAATAAAATTTGGGCAAATCTACAGGCATCATCAGCCCTTTATAGCAGATCACATTTGTCGCCAGGCTTGCGATATAAAATGCAGTATCTTCCACCAGAGCCTTTTCGGACTTTCGCTTGGCGATAAAGAGGCCAGCGTTGAAGTGTTGCTCATCAAGGTTATCTGAAATCACAAACACCTGCTCAATAACAGGTAGCGTTTCTAGTGCAATTTCACCAAGACAGGCGTCATCAGTAGGGACTTCTCGCCAACCGACAACAGTCAAACCTTGGGCAGACAACGCCGCAGACATAGCCTCCTTTGAGTTTTCACGCTGCGCCCTATCTTGGCTGAGCATGACAGCACCTATCGCGTATAAATCTGGTAGCTCAACCGTGAATTGCTCGCGCGCGACCTGACGCATAAAACTGTCGGGCTTTTGCAGCAATAAGCCACAGCCATCGCCCGTCTTACCATCAGCGGCTATTCCGCCTCGGTGGGTCATACAGGTTAATGCTTCAATTGCGGTTTCTAAAAGACGATGGCTTGCCTTCCCCCTAATATGGGCAATCAGGCCAAAGCCACAGTTATCTTTGAATTCATCTAACCGATAAAGGCCAGTCGACATAATAATACTCTAGTAGAATTTCAATAAAAACAGCTAGTTACGTATGAAAAACTCACCAAAATGGCGCCTCATAGACACAAAAGGAGACACATTTTACACATCCGCAGCCAGCGCCACAAATTTCTGGAGGTGAAAAAGTGTATTGACAGGCAGAATAACCCCAACAGGAAGGTCATTCTCTCTTAACTATTAGTTTCGTTGGAGTAATTCAACCAGAAGTTTGTGATCAAAATCTGATGTTACCACTGCTTGACCAATAGCTTTTAGGAGTACGAGACGAATCGAACCATCCATCACTTTCTTATCAACAGCCATCAGTCCAAGAAATTGATCCGATGTCATCAATGCCGGAGGGCTTACAGGAAGAGCACAGCGCTCAAACAGTGCTTGGGATCTACAGACATCTTCTTCTGAAATCCAACCGAGCGAATGAGAAAGCTCAGCCGCCATTACCATACCAGCAGCAATAGCCTCCCCATGGAGCCAGTCACTGTAATTTTGAGCCGTTTCAATGGCATGACCAAATGTATGCCCAAAATTCAGGATAGCTCTTATTCCACCTTCTCTTTCGTCCTGACTCACAACCTTCGCTTTGTTTTCACAGGATCTTTGGATGGCAAATGCCAGTGCCTTCGAATCCCTCTTCAGCAGCAGATCGATGTTTTCCTCTAACCAGAAAAAAAACTCAACATCCGCAATCAAACCATATTTGATCACTTCTGCCAGGCCTGCCCGTAATTGCCGATCATCGAGAGTATTCAATGTCGCCGTATCAGCAATCACACATTGCGGCTGATAAAAGGCGCCGATCATATTCTTACCTTTCGGATGATTAACCGCCGTTTTACCGCCTACGGAAGAATCTACCTGCGAAAGCAATGTGGTTGGCACCTGAATAAAATTAATTCCGCGTTGATAGCACGCAGCAGCAAATCCTGTCATATCACCCACAACACCGCCCCCAAGGGCAATCAATGTAGTACGACGGTTATGCTGTTTTATTAGAAGCTGATCAAAGATGTGGTTGAGTATCTCAAGGTTTTTGTATCGCTCGCCATCGGGCAGTATCACCGAGTCCGCCTGGTAAGCAGAAAGGTTATCCATAACAGACGTCAGATAAAGCGGGGCTATGGTTTCGTTAGTAACAACCAGCACCTGATTACCATGAATATAGGGCGCAAAGAGATTTGGTGTCTGTAACAATCCTTCGCCAATGAAAATGGGATAGCTTCGCTCGCCCAAATCAACTGTGAGCTTTCTGGTCTTTTCCACGATGAATTTTTCTGTTGTTTAATTTGGCCTGAAATGTACCACATCAACTCATGAGATGACGAACTTCTGCAACAATATCTTCAGCGACCAACTGGGGTTTTCTTCTCTCAGTCATGACAACCAGATCAGCTACCTCGTGATACAGAGGGTCACGGTCTACTATCAGCTGCTCAATAACGGTACGAGGATTGTCGACTTGTAGCAGTGGTCGATTACGATCATGAGCCGTTCTCTCCAAAAGCTGATCTACCGATGCATTTAAATAAACAACAAAACCTCTGTTCTTAAGTAACTCACGATTATTTTCAGTGAGTACAACGCCACCACCCGTCGCTAGAAGAATTCCTTTTCTGGCTGTTATTTCTTCTAAAAGCTGACCTTCTCGCTTACGAAAACCCTCTTCTCCTTCCACATCGAATATCCAGGGAATATTGGCACCACAACGCTGCTCAATCTCTGAGTCAAGATCAACAAATTCCAAGTCGAGACTATTCGCCAAAAACCGACCAATAGTTGTCTTTCCAGCCCCCATGGGACCGACAAGAAAGAGGTTTTCATTATGATTAATCAAGTGATTAAGACATTAATCAAGCAGTGCTTCATCTATAATTTTTGGTGTGATAAAAATCAGGATTTCCCGTTTTTCCATATCATTCATATCATGTCTGAAGAGGCGTCCCAGAAACGGAATATCCCCAAGCAAAGGAACTTTCTCTACAGACGTCACTGTGGACATTTGAAAGAGCCCACCAAGGACAAGTGTCTGACCATCACCAACAATGGCTTGCGTTTGAATCTCTGTTATATCGATGACAGGCTCACCCGTAGGTAGTAGGTCCCCAATAGAATCCTGAGATATCACCAAATCCATCACGATCCGACCGTCTGGTGTAATTTGTGGTGTTACTTCGAGCTTAAGCACTGCCTCTTTAAACTCTGTGGAGGTTGCTCCACTAGATGTTGCATTTTGGTAAGGAATCTCAGTACCTGTTTTTATTACCGCTGTCTGCTTATCACCCGTCAAAACTTTGGGTTGAGAAACAATCTCGCCACTACCTTCATTTTCAAGTGCACTTAGCTCAAGATCCAAGAAAGTATTACCCGTCAAGAATTCAAGCGCAAAACTACCCGTAGGGTTGGTAACCCCCAAATCAACATTCAAGGCATTATCATTTACTAAAATTGTGCCAGTCCCATTGTTGAAAATATCAATGGGGTTATTTGGACTCTCAAATTGTTCGAGAGAACCGCCAAAACCAAAGTCATCACCATTGGGAGTGCGAGCACCCTGAAGCCCCAGACGTGCGCCAATTTCTTTTCTAAAATCTGTATTTGCAATAACAATACGGGCTTCAATCAAAACTTGTCTAATTGGGATATCTATCTCGTCTATTAAACGTTTGAATTCAAGAATCTTATCTTCCGTATCGGTCAAGATAACGGTATTCGTTCTCGCATCGACAATGGCTGACCCACGCTCTGACAAAATACTGGTCGTCGCCGTTCGATCACCGCTGCCGCCACCACTACCACGCGAATCAAACAACTCGAAGAGCTCTTCGGCATCTGCATATTTTATTCGAATAAATTCTGTGCGTAGTGGAGCCAACTCCTGTAGCTGTTTGTTGGCCTCAACCTGCAACCTCTCCCGCTCAGCAATTTCTGCTGCTGGTGCCACCATCAGCACATTTCCTACCTGGCGCTTATCCAATCCCTTAGCTTTCAGAACAATGGCAAGCGCCTGATCCCAAGGAACATTTTCGAGGCGAAGAGTAATGCTGCCAGAAACTGTATCACTGGCCACTAAATTTAGTTCAGTGAAATCTGCTATCAACTGTAGTACAGACCTAACTTCAATATCTTGAAAGTTGAGAGAAAGTTTCTCGCCCACATAAGCAAATTTAGACCGTTTATCAGCAAGTTCAGCAGTCGTTAGTGGTTTCACACTGACCACATACTGATTATCTGCCTGGTAAGCCATATAGTTATACTCACCGACAGTACTTATCACGACATTAGTTGTTGAACCATCGGAGCTGGTATCAATCTCTTTTACGGGTGTTGCAAAATCAATCACATCCAATCGTCTGTCCTGAGACGCAGGCAGTTCAGTCCGGTAAAAACTTAACTTTATTTCGCTTCCTACTTGAGAAATATCAACGCTGACAGAGGGGTCTGAAAGTTCAATGGAAACCAAACCCTCGCCCCCTTCTCCACGACGAAAATCTACATTTTTAACACTGTACTTTGCCGAGTGAATTTTATTCTCAGTAGTCGTAGTGGCAGTGACCAAGTTAGCCTGCTTCTGAGTGATAACAGCATCATCTCCTCCTCCCACCAGAACTGTTAGCACATTCCCCTCGGTCCGAGTTTCGTAGGGGGCCATTTCCAGCATATTTAATATCAAACGCGTGCGGTCTGCTGTACTTAAGACAACTGCACTTCTGGCGTTTTCAAATGAGAGCGCATACTTTTTCTGTTCCAAGGTACTTTCTACACCTGGAAGATCCAGAACAATTCGAGCGGGGTTATCTATAGTGTAGCCCTCGGGGCTGGGAGGGGTGTCAGAAAACGTCATCCGCACCTCAAAATTACCATCAGGCAATGTTGCAAAATTAATATCTTCGAGCAACACTTGAGCCCACACCTGCGAGGAGATCCCCAGACAAGCAAGCCACCCTGTCAGTACCAGAACACCTTTCAGATACCTTTTCATCTCTCTTTCCCCAAACATCTTTATTAGTCCTTTTCTTTCAAGGCCAAAGTACGCGGGCGTTCTACCCAGCTACCTTTGCCATCGGGAACAACCTCAATCACATTTGCCTTCGTGCTGGTCACAGCGGTGATACGCCCATGATTTTTACCCATATAATTGCCAACCGTAACACGATGAATACCACCGCCACCGTCATTAATAAGCGACCAAATCTGGCCGCCCCTAGACAAGATGCCTACCAGAGAGAGGGCAGCAAAGTTATATCCTTCCAAGTATTCTTTCTTACGACCTTCATCAGGTGCCGGCACCTTTTCCTTACCTGTCACTGAGTCCGCAACATCTAAAGCCAGCGGTGGCTCAAATGGACTACGCATGGCTATTGCGCCATATCTAAAGGTTTTATGGGCTCGAAATGTTGGCAACAGATCTATATCTCCCACAGGCTTTGCCTTAGCATCTGCCATAAAGCGCTGGAGATCCTCGTGCTGACCACCTCCTGTACAACCAGACAAGAGGATAAGCCCAACAACCACCAAAAACAAACGGGTCACCTGTGTCATCACTCAATCATCCTGCGTCTTGTAGCGGTAT
Source organism: Porticoccus sp. (assembly GCA_011049795.1). Next base: position 8,754 of record DRHD01000001.1, on the reverse strand, counting down.
GTTTTTGCTTCAATTTCTAGTCTCTGCATGCCGCCTTTATCCTTCGACGTAAGACTAAAATTGTGTAGCGTAACAATTCTCGGCAAGCCAGCAACACCACTGGCAAATGCAGCGACATCATGATAATCACCCATAGCCACTATTTTAATTGGCAGCTCCACATAAAACTCTGCCGCTCTCTCAGGCAGCAAACTGATAGTAGTAATATCAAGGCTAGAGCCGCTTCCAATTTCTGTAATATCCTCAAGAAGCCCAGGCACTTCAGTATCACTCGGTAGCTGTGCCAACATAGCACCAAATAATTCTTCCACTTCGACCATTTGTTCACGATACTGCTCAAGGTTAGCCGCCTGAAATGCCTTTTCCTCAAATTTTTTCTTCAGCTGTATTTCTTTACCCTTAACCAAGTCAAGCTCTGCATCAAGCTCCTTAATATGGAAGTAGTAGGCTCCTGACAAAACCACAGCAAATGCCAGCGCAAATAAGAACAGTCTGATTGGCAGTGGCCAAACACCAATACCGTCATAATCCAACTCACCAAACTCAAAATTCTTTACCTGCTGTAAGGATTCAGTCAATGACATCAGGCACCTCCTTCAGCGGGATCAGTTGATCCAGAGTCAACTGGAGCTTTTAGGATTTTAACTCGCATCTCAAACTGATTGCCGTCTTCTCCCAGCACATCACTATCCTGCACTTTAGTTAAATTGGGCTCAGTAAACTTATAAGACGCATCGAGTCGCCGCATCAGAGAGGACACCCTGTTATTAGACTCGGCAAACCCCACCAGCGATATCTGACTACCCTTACGAATCATCTTGGTAAAATAAACACCATCAGGTACAGCTCGAACGAACTCATCATAAATTTTGACAATTTCGGGCCGGTTACCCTGTAATTCCTGAATAACTTGCATGCGATCTAGTAGATTTTGACGACGAGCCTTCAAATTTTTTATCTCTGCAACCTGCTTATCCAGTTTAGCAATTTCAGTCTTGAGTAGCTGATTTCGGCTATTCTGAGACTCGATTTGATTGCTAACCACTCTGTCCCAGCCAAATGCCACCAACACGGCCACGACCAACACAACAACCACCAGAGACAGAAACTCTTTTTTCTTTTCGGTACGAAACGCTTCGCGCCAAGGGAGTAAGTTAATCCTGGCCATATTAGTCAAGCCCCCTCAATGCTAGCCCTGCCGCGATTAACATCGCTGGCGCATCGTTGCTCAACGCAACTGCATTTACCTTATTCGATACTTCCATATCGGCAAACGGGTTTGCGACTATGGTGGGCAAACCCAGCTTTTCTTCAATTTCATCCCGCAGTCCATCCATAGCCGCAACACCGCCCGCCATAATCAGCTGATCAACATAATTGTACTGACTCGATGAAAAGAAGAATTGCAATGAACGAGATATCTGCTGAACAAGTGCATCCTTAAATGGCTCCAGCACCTCAGAAACATAATCTTCAGGCAAGCCACCTTGCTTCTTGGCCTGCCCAGCTTCTTCGAGAGAAAGACCATAACGACGCTGAATTTCTTCTGTGACTTGCTTGCCACCAAACAATTGCTCCCTAGTATAGACAGTCTTGCCATTGACCAGCACACTGAGTGTCAGCATGGTTGCGCCCACATCAGCAATGGCAATCACCTGATCGCCCAACTCTTCCAACTGATTAACCAACAGCTCAAACGAGCGTTCTACGGCAAACACCTCAACATCAACAACCTTGGGACTTAACCCCGCCATCTCAAGCGCTTCGGCCCTAGAGTTAACATTCTCCAGACGACACGCTGCAAGTAATATATCCACCTGTTCAGGATTATTTTCCGAAGGCCCAATCACTTCAAAATCAAGGGCTACCTCATCGAGAGGATAAGGAATGTACTGATCCGCCTCCAATGCGATTTGGGTTTCTAGGGCCAGGTCATTTAATTCTGCAGGCATTTCAATGACTTTAGTGATCACCGACGAGCCGGAAACAGCGACAGCTGCATCCTTGGCTTTCGCTCTGGACTGGCTAACTACTTTACGGATCGTATCTGCCAACGCCTCGACATCATTGATGTTTTTTTCCACCACCGTATTGGGAGGGAGAGGACGAACCAGATAACTTTCTACTTTGTAGCGACGGCCACTTCTACTGATCTCAAGCAACTTTACAGCTGAGGAACTGATATCCAAGCCCAACAGACTTTTAGGTTGCTGATCCAGAAAACTGAAAATTCCCATTTTTGTTTTCTTTTCCCCGAGTTACGCAAAGCAACTAACTTATAACTTTAACTATTTCCTGCAAGTTTGCAAGTAGTGTATCGACGCTTCCTTTAATCTTATAATAGCACGCTGACAAAAACTGGCTAACCCATGAATAGAACCCTTAAACTTTTTAGCTATACCCTCTGGGTCGCTTTTGCGGCCTTAGGTGGCACCCTCATTATCACTGGTAGCCTATACCTATACCTTAGCCCTAAATTACCCTCAGTTGAAAGTCTTCGTGAGACAAAACTTCAGACACCTTTGAGAATCTATTCACAAGATTCACAATTAATTGGAGAGTTTGGTGAGAAACGTAGAACGCCAATCAGCTTCAGTGATATGCCTCCTTTATATATCAGCGCACTACTATCAGCAGAAGATGACCGGTTTTACAGGCATGGAGGCGTAGATATTGCGAGCCTACTTCGAGCGGCATCCCAACTCATCACTGCTGGTGAAATAAAAACAGGCGGCAGCACTATCACCATGCAAGTTGCTCGCAATTTTTTCCTCACCCGAAAACAAACCTTCACCAGAAAGTTTAATGAAATATTGTTGGCACTGCGTATTGAAGATGAACTCAGCAAAGAAGAAATACTCACCCTCTATGCCAACAAGATATACCAAGGCAATAGAGCCTATGGGATAGAGGCTGCGGCACAGGTCTACTATGGAAAATCTATAAGGGATCTCAGTCTCGCCCAACTGGCAATGATTGCCGGGCTGCCCAAGGCACCATCTGCCTACAACCCCATTGCCAATCCAGATCGCGCACTAATTCGCCGCAACTGGATCCTTAAGCGCATGCTGGGCTTACACCACATCAACAATGAAACATACGCCTTAGCCAAGGCAGAACCTGTAACGGCCAGTTACCATGGCTACAAACTCGAGCTGAATGCCCCTTACGTATCAGAAATTGCACGCAAGGAAATCTTGGAAATGGTTGGCCAAGGCGCTTACATGGATGGCTACCGTGTCTACACCACCATCAACAGCCAGCTTCAGCTCTCCGCCCAAAATGCTGTTCAGAGCGGCTTGATTGCTTATGACAGTCGCCATGGATACCGTGGCCCCGAAAATCAGATTTTAGAAAAAGACAGCTGGCCATCAGTACTGGGAGAAGTACCTGCTTACGGCAACCTTATCCCAGCAATCGTCGCCCAGGTCAACAAACAATCCCTTAGTATTCAGCTCGCGTCCGGGGACTCGGTAGAAATAACATGGGAAAATGGGCTTAAAGGGCTGCGTCGATTTAACAGCCCCAATAGTCGTTCAGCACCCATTCAATCTGCCGAAGAGTTATTTACCGTAGGCGACCTCATCAGAGTACGACAGCTTGATGATAACTGGCAATTGAGCCAACTACCCAAGGCTCAAGCAGCTATTGTGGCACTCAACCCACAAAATGGCAGCATTCAGGCTCTAGTAGGTGGCTTCAACTTTCACCAAAGCAACTTTAACCGCATCACCCAGGCAGAACGACAACCTGGCTCAAATTTCAAACCCTTTATTTACACCACCGCGTTAGAACATGGTTTCACCGCAGCAAGTATTATCAATGATGCTCCTGTCGTCTTTGATGACAGGCTGCTAGAGAACACTTGGCGACCAGAAAATGATAGTGGCAAATTCTATGGTCCAACCCGTTTCCGCGAGGCGCTTTACCGGTCTCGCAATCTGATCTCAATACGGATACTGCGCAGCCTTGGCATCAATCAAGCGATTAACGGCTTGCAACGCTTTGGTTTCGATGGGTCTGCTTTACCTCGAGATCTATCCCTTGCACTAGGCAGTCATGCTGTTACCCCCCTGAAAATTGCCACCGGTTATGCCATTCTCGCCAATGGCGGCTATCGGATTGAACCCTACCTGATTGATCGGATCGAGGACACAGAAGGCAACATAGTCTATCAAGCAGCCCCCTTGACGGTTTGCCACACCTGTGACCAGACTTTGGCGACCACTGAAAATAACAATATGGCCAACAATGAAATGGTGCCACTGGAACAAGAAATAACTGCACCAGAAGCACTATTAAAAATGGATGACCTTAATACAGAACTCGGAGTAACACAGGCGTCTCCGGCTCTACCGACTGACAAAGAGCAACCTACTGAGTCATCACTAGAAAAACTACAGCCACCCGTAGCACCAAGAATCATTGAACCCCGGGTAGCTTATCTAATCGACTCCATTCTTAAGGATGTGATCCAAAAGGGAACAGGCAGACGTGCCCGAGTCTTGGAACGATCAGATATCGGAGGGAAAACCGGTACAACCAACGGCCCAAGAGATGCTTGGTTCTCTGGCTACCACCCTCATATCGCAGCCACCGCATGGTTAGGCTTTGATGAAAACCAACTGCTTGGCCGCGGGGAATACGGCGGATCAGCCGCTCTCCCTATATGGATTGACTTTATGAGAACGGCTCTGGCTGGGAAACAGGAAATTATCAGGCCACAACCAGAGGGTATTGTTATGGTTCGAATCGACCCAAATACAGGCTTGAGAGTTGGCCCCGAACACGCCAATGCCATGTTTGAGATCTTCCGCAAGGAACATGTTCCTGCAATGGCCAGCAGTGACCCATTCACAACCAATAACAAAACTTCATCTGGAGGAGCACGTCCTGAGGACTTGTTCTAGCGAAGAAGGCCATCTATGACAACCTCTAAGAGAGCAACCCTATAATAAGGGTCAGTCTCGATAAAGAACGACCGAGCTTTCTCGGGGCAGGTGTCGCTTCAATATAACGATCTTTGTTGGCATACTTGATAACACGGAAAAACGCTGATGCACTGCCTATAACTGTGAAAATTGACTGGAATAACATAGACACCGTTCTGCTGGACATGGACGGCACCCTGCTGGATTTACACTTTGATAATTTTTTCTGGCTCACCCACTTACCAAAGCGTTATGCCGAGCACCACAACCTCTGCCCAAACAAGGCGACAGGGGAACTCCATGGCCGTTTTAATGATAAACGAGGGACTCTAGACTGGTACTGTCTGGAATATTGGTCCAGAGAACTGTCTGTCAACATTCGCCAGTTAAAAGAAGAAATCGACCATCTAATTCAAGAACGTCCCTTTGTACTGGAATTTCTGCAACAACTTGGAGCCTCTGGCAAGCAACGCGTACTGGTCACCAATGCCCACCCCCTCAGCTTAGAACTAAAGCTCTCTGCCACCAGTATTGGTGGGCTATTGGATCATATCTACTCATCACACGAGTTTGGCCAACCCAAAGAATCACAATTATTTTGGCAGGCACTGGCCGAACAACAGCATTTTGATCCCAGTCGAACCTTGTTTATTGATGATTCAATCGATGTGCTCCATTCAGCACAACAATATGGCATTGCGCACCTGCTTGGAATTAATCAGCCAGATAGCAAACAAGACCCAAGAACAATAGATGAGTTTCAATCCATCACCCATTTTGATGAGATTCTCCCCAATGGCTAAGCACGGCATTGATCATCAAAAGGTACGCTTGGATAAATGGCTGTGGGCAGCCCGATTTTTTAAAACTCGCGCCCAGGCAAAAACTGCTATCGAAGGGGGGAAAATACACGTTGATGATCAACGAGCCAAACCAAGCAAGGAAGCAATCCTGGGTGCAACCATCAAAATTCGTCAAGGGTGGGATGAAAAGACGATTGTAGTTGACAATATATCGGATCAACGCCGTGGCGCTACTGAAGCAGCTGCACTTTATACCGAGACGACCGAAAGTATCGCCCTGCGCGAGCAACGTACTGCCGAACGAAAAGCATCGAACCAATCCCTTTCATATCAGGACCAACGCCCAAACAAAAAACAGCGGCGTCAGATTCACCGCTTCAAGGAGGACAACCAACCATGAAGCTAGTTATTACTATCGGCCTGCTCTTATTAATACCGACAAGTTTTGCCGAAATTTATCGCTGGGTAGACAACGATGGAAAGCTTCATTTTTCAGATCAACCGCCAGAGGACTCAACCGTTTCAGAAGAAGTATCTTCCAAGATGTCACCAATCAACCGCGACTCTAGTGCTGAAGAAATCGAAAAACTGCAGCAGGTTTTTCAAGGAGAAACCCCTGAAGAGCAAGCCTTCCACCAGCAACAAAAGGCACAACAACAACGTCGGGAGCAAAGCGCAGAAAGGGCTTGCCAACAGGCACAATATAACCTGCAGGTACTTAGAGGTCGGGTGTATTTTGAAGACCCTGATGGCAATGAAATAATTGTCACTGAAGAACAACGTGAACAACGCGCCAATCAGCTGGCAGAAAAAATCAGGCGACACTGCACATAATGTTCAGGCACTTGATGTGGAGACATCAAATATAGAGAAGACAAAACCCATATACACTTCTGGGTCCTGAAGCCTACTGGACAATCCTTCAAAAGTGCCCTAAATTTCGCGCCCCATTTATTCCTGCCTTATGAATAGGAACAAACACCATGTCGCACACCGACCAGCTTCAACGCTTCATATTCGAGCACTCGGATATTCGTGGTGAAATACTGACGCTAGAAAAAAGTTATCAGGATGTGCTTGCTAATGGTGACTACCCCGAAACAATCCAACAGCTACTGGGGCAGTTTCTTGCCGCAGCGGGGCTGCTGAGTGCCACATTAAAGTTTGATGGCGTAATAACCCTGCAAGCTCAAGGCTCAGGGCCGCTGTCGTTAATCATGGCCGACTGTACCCGCCATCATAACCTTCGAGCCATTGCCCAATTTGATCCCGACCAACCGTACAACAGTAATGCCTCGCTTACTGACCTCATTGGAGACGGCACACTGACACTGACCATTGATCCCAGCCAAGGCGAGCGCTATCAAGGGGTGGTTCCCCTAGAGTCAGATTCTCTGGCCACATGCTTGGAAGATTATTTTGAAAGATCAGAACAACTGGCCACGCGTATCTGGTTAAGTGCCAACATTCAAAGAAGCCCTATGAATAATGACGCCCCCAGAGCAGCAGGCCTACTACTTCAGGCCCTACCCAATCAATTAGAACTGAGCCCAGAAGAAAACCGGCAACTGTGGGATCACGCCATCCAGCTGGCCGATACCATCACAGAAGAAGAACAGCTGACACTCAGCCATGAGGAGCAACTTTACCGCTTGTTTCACCAGGATAAATTACGGCTATTTGAACCAGACCCGGTACAGTTTTTCTGTAGTTGCTCAGAGGGCCGATTTGCCAATGTGCTGCTCTCTCTCGGCCACGAAGAACTCGATAGCATCTTGGAAGAACAGGGTATTATTTCCATTAATTGCCAATTCTGCCATCAACAATATCGCTTCAATGATAAAGATATAGCAGAACTCTTTGGTGAAAACCCACCAATGCTCCACTAGTGGATATTTTTCTGGCATAATTGCCACCCTTTTTTGCCCAGCTGGGCATAGAAAGTCAACCAAACTAAACATAGAAAACGAACAGAGCCACCCTGACAGGACAATACTGATGACGCAAATCGAAGATTCTGCTGTGAATGTTTACACCGACTTGTGCTCTGCCGAGCTAATAGAGCTGGCACTACAAAATGGCGAAGGTCATCTTACTGACACCGGCGCCTTCCTTTCTGTTACGGGCAAGCGCACTGGTCGCTCACCCGCCGACCGATTTATTGTAGAAGAGCCCAGCAGTCAGGAAGATATCAACTGGGGGCCTGTCAACCGCCCCTTTGCTCAAGATAAATTTAATGCTTTGTGGGAACGTGTAGCAACCCATTTGGCCGAACAAGACCGTTATATTTCTCACCTGCATGTTGGCCAGGATCCTGAACACTACCTGCCAGTAAAAGTGACCACTGAAACAGCTTGGCACAGCCTGTTTGGCCGCAATATGTTTATTCGTCCGGAGAAATACAATCCGTCCAACAAAGAACCTTGGAAGATTCTCCATGCAGCTAACTTTGTCTGTGACCCAGAGCGCGATGGTACCAACAGCGAAGCTGTAGGCATCATTAACTTCGCTCAACGCAAGGTACTGATCGCCGGTTTGAAATATGCGGGCGAAATGAAAAAAGCCATGTTCTCTGTACAAAACTTCTTACTACCAGAAAAAGACGTTATGCCCATGCATTGCGCCGCCAATGTTGGCAGTGCCGGTGACGTATGCCTATTCTTTGGCCTTTCTGGCACTGGTAAAACGACACTCTCTGCCGATCCTGAACGCTATCTGATCGGTGATGATGAACACGGCTGGTCAAAAGGTGCAGTGTTCAATATGGAAGGTGGTTGCTATGCAAAAACCATCAACCTGAGTCGAATAAATGAACCTGTTATCTGGGAAGCTATCCGCTTTGGTGCCATTGTAGAAAATGTTGTTATTGATGATAACCGCACCGCAGATTATGACGATACCAGCCTGACTGAAAACGGACGCTGTAGCTACCCGCTTGAACATGTAGAAATGCGCTCTGAGCACAATCGTGCAGGAGAACCTAAAAATGTCATCTTCCTGACATGTGATGTCTCTGGTGT